>JBGCFJ010000029.1:0-4538 GCA_045106885.1 Saprospiraceae bacterium | reverse complement strand
CAGAAGTACGCATTTTTGATAATAATATTTCTAAATTGATGCGAATTCAAGGAGTTATTGGCAGACCATTAAATACTTCCTCCTTGAATCATTATCAATTAACTAAAGAATTATTATCCGCTGATGTAGCTATCGGTGCTATGCATTCTACTGCTGGTCGTTCTCCTATTATTGTAAGTGAAGATATTGTAGCAGAAATGAAGCAAGGTTCTGTGATTATTGATGTGAGTATTGACCAAGGCGGTTGTTTTGCGACCTCTAGAGTAACCAGTCACGATAAACCTACTTTTACTAAATATGGCGTCATTCATTATTGTGTACCCAATATTGCTTCCAAAGTAGCTCGAACAGCTTCTATCGCTGTGAGCAATATTATGACCCCATTTCTCTTAAAAGCAGCAGATACTAGTAGTATTGAAGATTTATTATTCAATCATCATGGTCTTAGACATGGCGTTTACACTTTTAAGGGGTCTTTGACCAATGAATATTTAAGTAAGCGATTTGGTTTAAAATTTACTGATTTAGACTTATTGATGACTTCTAATTTATAATTACTGTTGTCAGTTATTAGTTGTCGGTTATCAGTTTGACATATAAATGGACAACGGACAAACCGACTACAACAACCGATAACTGACAATGATTGCACCTGATAATGCTTTTGCGCTTTTCACTATTTTAGTAGCCGCTTCCGCCTTTGGCATCATAGGAGAAAGAAAGAACTGGTTTTTCGGTTTATCTGGTGTTATTATTACAATCACCATTACCGCTTTGCTCGTCACCTTTGGTTTTATCCCATCTGCTTCTGACAGTGACTTATCTGTTCCGATTTATGATTTTGTATTCACTTATCTGATTCCTATTTCCATACCACTCTTATTATTTAATGTACAAATCAAACGCATCATTAAAGATTCAGGGCGTTTGTTGGGCATCTTTATTATTGGTGCATTAGGTATAGCTATTGGTGCTATTATCGCTGCTCAAATAATTGATTTGGGAGAAGAGGGTTATAAAATTGCAGGCGCTTTTGTGGGCACTTATACAGGAGGTAGTGTTAATTTCATGGCCGTTTCAACCACTTTTGATTTTGTGGAAAGTCCTTTGTTTCCTGCAACTATTGCTGTAGACGTAGGATTTACGAATGTCTATTTACTGATACTTTTTATATTGCCTTCTTTACAGTTTGTCAATCGTTTTTTTATGCCTTACCAAGAATCAACAATAATTACCACACCGTCACCTATTAAAGAAGTGACTACTTCCTCCGTTACTTTAATGGAACAACTAGCTATGTGTTTTACCATTGCTGGTGTCTTGTGTACTCTTGGGATGTGGCTAGGGCCAATCATTGCGAACTGGATGGGTACCCCTATTAATTTAGAGGTCTTAATCATTACCATTTTAATTACCCTTTTGGCAAATATATTACCTCAATTATTAATCCCTTTAGCAGATATTGCTTTTGAAATCGGTATGTTTTTAATGTATGTTTTTCTAGCAGTTATCGGCGCTGCCTCTGATATTCATGCCATTATTAATGCAGCCCCAGGCATTTTAATTTTTGCTATTATTATGCTAAGCATTCATTTAGTCATTAGCTTAATTGGTGGGAAATTATTAGGGATTAGTATCCAAGAAATCATGATTGCTTCTTCTGCAAATGTAGGAGGAGTTTCTATTGCTGCACCAATGGCAGCTACTTTTGGCTTAAAAAAACTCGTAACGCCTGCTATTTTGATTGGCATCTTAGGCTACGTGATTGGCACTTTTTTAGGGATTGGAACAGGCTTATTTTTGAAATGATGTCGGTTGCGGGTTGCCTGTTGCCAGTTGTGGACAAACTCGCAACTGGTAACTGGCAACTCGCAACTGGTAGATTCTATTTCTTAGCCGCCTTAATCTCCGCTAAATCCACCACAAATCCAGCGATTTTTTTATTCTTTTTAGCGTGCTTTTTATAACTCGTAGCAGTCTTCATATCAGGAAATGGACCTAAGATTAATTTATATTTCTTTTGTCCATTGGCTCCTTTCTCAATACTCATCAAAATATTTTTGAACCACTGCCCTTGTAATTCAGCCACTCGCTTCATCGTATTATCATAATCAGAAAAAACGCCTATTTGAACACCATATCCTTCTTTAGCTGGACGCGTTAATTGTACTTTATATAAATCGTATTGCTTATAATCTTTGCCTGTGACCAACTCAAATTCAGGTGTATCGTCTTCTGGTGCTGCTTTTCTGGCTACTTGCGCTTTTGTTTTAGTCGTTGCTTTCGTCTTTCCCTTTGGCGTAATGACAATAGGTTCGGAAGTAGTTGTTGCGGGTGCTGGTCGTTTTTTAGGAGCAACCGCTTTCTTAGCAGGTGCTGTTTTCGCAACTTCTGGTTTCTTTACTGGAACAGTGGATTTTGGAATAACAGGTTTAGAAACAACAGCTGGTTTAGGCTTAGTTGTTCCATTTTTGCCGACCACCTCTAATTTTATTTCCGTTTTCACATCTCCCAACATATCTAATGCTGCTGCCGCTCGACCAGATAAATCAATAATTCTACCTTTAATATAAGGTCCACGGTCATTGATTCTAACGACCACTGATTTTTTGTTATCTAAGCGAGTCACTCGAACTTTAGTACCCATAGGTAACGTTTTGTGCGCCGCTGTTAATTTATTTTTATCATAAGCTTGACCACTTGCCGTTGCACTACCATCGAATTCATCCCCATATTGGGAAGCTAATCCATATTCTTCTTGTGCAGTTAAAGCAAGGAAACAAAAAGAAAAGAAAAATAACAAAGAAAAATGCTGTAATTTTCTCATAACCGTATGATTTATAATTAATTATAATTTTAAAATAGCTATGCTACTAACGAAGGAGTTGTGTAGCCTAGTACGTAATTGTATTTCTTTGTGAATCTTTCCGAATCCAAATTTACCAAATAGTAGGGTCAATTGCCACTTTTTGCTACTGTCTCATTTGTTAAAAATTTGTTTTTGTATACTATCAACATTGCAAAGGCTTCCTAGTAATTGAACTTTTAAGCCGCTTTTTTTGTAATTTTGTGGTTGAAATAAAGGTACATGGGTGTAAAGGTATAGAGGTGTAAAGGTGTAAAGGTGTAAAGGTGCATAGGTTTATAGCTTATGGTTCTTTGAACTCTTATACCTTTATACCTCCATACCTCTATACCTCTATACCTCTAAACCTTTTAAAATGAGCAAATTAGGAAAAGTTTTAGTAGCGATGAGTGGTGGTATTGATAGTACCGTTACGGCAATGATGATGCATGACCAAGGTTATGAAGTGATTGGTATTACCATGAAAACTTGGGATTACGCCAATTCTGGAGGTAATAAAAAAGAGACAGGTTGCTGTAGTTTAGATTCTATTAACGATGCTAGACAGGTTGCGGTCAATATGGGTTTTCATCATTTTATCGTAGATATTCGAGAAGATTTTGGTGACTATGTGATTGATAATTTTGTGGATGAATACATGGCAGGACGTACGCCTAATCCTTGTGTGTTGTGTAATACGCATATTAAATGGAATTCTTTATTAAAAAGAGCCGATGCTTTGGATTGCGAATTTATTGCTACAGGGCATTATGCGATTATCAATGAACAAGCAGGGCGCAAATTTGTCACCAAGGCAGTCGACGATAAAAAAGACCAATCCTATGTGCTTTGGGGCTTAGACCAAGCTTGTTTACATCGGAGTAAATTTCCTTTGGGTGGATACACTAAACCAGAAATTCGCCAAATGGCCTATGATTGGGGCTATGAAGAATTGTCTAAAAAAGCAGAAAGTTTTGAAATCTGCTTTGTGCCTGACAATGATTATCGAGGTTTTCTAAAGCGACGAGTCGATGGATTGGCGGAAAGGGTAAATGGCGGAAATTTTCTAAGTACGAAAGGAGAAGTACTTGGTCAACATGAAGGCTATCCGTTTTATACCATCGGTCAACGCAAAGGCTTAAAAATTGCCTTGGGCAAACCAATGTATGTCACAGAAATTCAACCTCAAACAAATACCGTCATTTTAGGCGAAATGGATGATTTAATTAAAAACGGCATGTCCGTTGGTGGGGTGAATTCCATGAAATATGAAACGATTCCTGACGGTTTAGAGGCCGTCACTAGAATTCGATATAAAGACCCAGGTACTTTAAGTGCTTTGAGAAATAATAATATTCCAGGGCAAATAAATGTAGAGTTTTTTGCGAATGTCAAAGGCGTTGCTCCTGGACAATCCGCTGTATTTTATGAAGGAGATGATGTTGTTGGAGGTGGCATTATTCACAGCGGTCGTATGAATTAGAACGGTGTACGGTACACGGTACACGGTAAAAATATAGGGTTCTACCCAACTAATGGCTTAATAACCGCATCTTAGGCAAAGTGGAGAAAATAATTAGCCAGTTAGACCAGTCAATTTTTCTTCTAAGGAATTCAAAAAATGCTTGCATAATGGATTATGGACGCATTTTTTGAGTTTCTTAGAAGGGAAAAAGGCGGTATAAATGGTTGA
>JBGCFJ010000289.1:0-3278 GCA_045106885.1 Saprospiraceae bacterium | reverse complement strand
GCCTGTGGTGCAGCTAGTTCTGCGACAGGGCCTTTTTACTGTCCTGGTGACCAGAAATTATACATTGACCTAAGATTCTATCAAGAATTACAGACTCGATTTGGCGCTTCTGGTGATTTTGCGATGGCTTATATCGTAGCCCATGAAGTAGCACACCATATTCAGTTTTTGTTAGATATTACGACTCAAGTAGAGCAACAAAAACGAAGAATGAGTAAGACTGAAGGCAATAAAATGTCTGTTCGTTTAGAATTACAAGCAGATTACTTAGCAGGTGTTTGGGCACATCACGGACAAAAGATGAAAGGCTTTTTGGAAGAAGGTGATTTAGAAGAAGCAGTACAAGCGGCTGCAGCAGTTGGAGATGATAGAATTCAAAAGAAATCTAGAGGTTATGTCGTTCCTGATTCTTTTACCCACGGTACTTCTGAGCAACGAGTTCGTTGGTTCAAAAAAGGCTTGATGTCTGGTAAATTACAGGATGGGGATACTTTTGGGACGAATAATTTGTAGGCAATAAGTCTCCTTTCAGTTAGCAGTAAGCAAAACTGCCTACTGCTAACTGAAAATAATTATTAGGTTTAGCATCAATTTTTTCTTTGGCAATAAAACGATAATTTACCCATTGCTTTGTGTGTTTAATTCGATTCCACCAATCTATATTAGTTGAGGTTACTTCTTTTAATATTTTTTGCTGGCGTAATTCGGCGATAATTGTTGATTTATGTTCTGCCAACCAATTTTTCAGTTTTCTATTCTTACTCCAAAATTGAATGGGGGTTCCTTTTGGTATAATTGGTAATTCTACTAGAGGTGTTTTCGTTCGATAACCCCATCCATGTGTCCCATCGTAAGGTGCTTTTGTTAGTATCAATTCATTTTCAACACCAACAAAAAGTCCTTTCTTGTATTCTTCTATAATTACTATTCCATCTGGTGAAATTACTTCAACATAAGGTGCGGTAGGAATAATTTTAAAGTCTCCATAAGTCCAAATTTTAAATTCACTTTTCCCTGTCTTCCATTTAATAAAATAACCTTTCTCTTCTTTTATTTCCTGTACACCAACCTTATCAGGCATTCGTTCAATTCCCAAATACATCATAAAAGCTTTCTCCCAAATTTTACTTTTCCTACTTTCGGCCAATAAGGGTTGATAATCCTCATGCTTTTTTGCAAAAGAAAAATATAATTTTTTTCGCCGCTTCGTCCCTGAAAAACCATTATTGGTTAATACCACTAAAACATCCCCTTTTGTCACGATATTAAAAGCGCTTAAATCCATTTTAATCCATCCTTTTTGGTCATCTGCTAACGTCAAAGGAATAGGTTGTTCGGTGATAGCATAACCAATTTCTCCATCCACTATATTGTATAATCGGAGGCTAAATTTTACGTTCTTAAAATCATTTTCTGCCAAATGGAAGTTAAAATCTTTGATTAAAGCAGGTGTTTTATCGCCTTTTAATACCGTAATATATTTAATTCCCTTAGGGTTCGTACTCAAATTCCCTATAGTACCGCCATTTCCATTTTCAGGTAAAGTAGTTCTTCCTATTTCCTCCTTAACTAAATTTCCTTGAGGTAAATCTAATCGTTTGAATGGAACTTTTCCCAAATCAAGCACTAAACGCTTATTCTCTATTTTTACTTGTTTTATTATCTTCTCTTCGGGTACAAAAAAACCATTCAACCATTTTTTTGACCCTTCTATTCGCTTCTTCCATTCCTTATTTTCAGTGGTTACTTCTTTAATTACTTGTTCTTTTTGCTTCTTTAACAGATACATTGGTAATCCTTTCCCTTTTGTAGCCATCCATTGTTCATAATTCGTATTATCACTCCAGACTTTAATCGGTGTTCCTTTAGAAATTAAGGCTGATAATTTTCCATTATCTTTTACGCCCATTCTTCCGTCCACAGGTGCTTTACCTATTGTTAACTGGTTTATTTTGTCACTAAAAAGTCCAGGTATATATTCCTCAATAAAAATGATTCCATCAGCATCTATCACTTCAACATAAGGCGCTGTAGGAATAATTTTAAATTCCCCATACGTCCAAATAGTAAATTCACTTTTCCCTACCTTCCATTTGCCATATAACCCCGTTTTTTGAAGTGGATTTGGCGTCCTAATTTCAGTTATTGATGGCTCTACGTTTAATAAATTATGCTTCTTTTCAAGCATTTCTAAATTAGTCGCTCGATATAAATTTCCCTCATCCTCTATAACAGTTTCTTGGTTTAAAATTTCAGAATTATTAGTTAATGGACTATTAAATAATGAGGTCAAAATAGTTGTTGGAAATGCTATATCCTTTGTTTGCTTGATAGTTAAAAAACGCTCAATATTTTCCAGTTTTGGCAATTCAAAATGTGCTTGCATCACCTTTCCAGCAGGATAAAACGCCGCCAACACAGGAAACAAACAAGCATAAAATAATCCCCAATTCCATTGCTTCCATTTAGAAAAATTAAATTTTTGTTGGTCAAATTTTAAGATGGCTAAAACACGAGCTTTGGTTTGCGAAATTTTTGCCATAGGCAAAGCATGTTCCTTTAGTATAGGAGATTTCCCTGATAATTGTCGAGCAATATCAATCAATTGTTGGGCATAATTTTGTTGTTGAATACCTGCATTTAAAACAGCTTCATCACAAGCTTTTTCTCTTTCTAGTAATTGCTGTTTTTTCAGTAACCAAACCAAAGGATGATACCAATACAGGCAGATAGCCAATAACCCCAAAGTATGCAACCAATAATCATTTCTTTTGATGTGCGTTAACTCGTGGAGTAAAACGGTTTTCAATTCCATTTCGGACCATACTTTCGCTTCCTTTGGTAATAGGATATAAGGCTTGAATCCTCCCCAAGTCATAGGCGTTTGAATGACAGTACTCTCCAATAAAACGACTCGTTTTTTAGTTAATTTTGCTACGTAATCTTGTAAAGATTCTGGCAGGTAAAAAGGTTCACTTTTTATTGTTATCTTATAAATTAAATATCTTCCTATCAATAATTTTAAGGTAAAAAATAGGATACCTAAAAACCATACTAGCAGCAATGCTTCCTCAATGGAAAAAGGTATTGGTAAACTGGCAGTCCTTTCAACCTCTTCTACCTTAATCATCTGATTATCAGAAAATTCAACTAATTCATTTTGATAATTATATTCTTTTGCTATGGGGATAACGGGTGTTTCAAGTCCAATTGGTGTTTCTTTAAAAGCGGGAATTACTTTAGGTGTTTCTTGTATTTTGGTAATAACGTTGGTTTTT
>JBGCFJ010000288.1:0-3325 GCA_045106885.1 Saprospiraceae bacterium | reverse complement strand
GGGTCTTGCATGATATTAAAAACTTGTGGTGCCCATAAATCCCGATATGTTCGTTCTTCTTGCATTACGCCTTCGTCTTTAAAGTATATTTTAAATTGCCGCCATTTAGCCGCAACAAAAGTTTCATCGTGGAAAAACAAGACCCCATCTCTTTTCGATTTACCTGTATTTTCAAAAAACAAACCTTTTTGGTCAACGCCATCATAAGCTCGGTCTTTCGGAATTGTTCCACCCACTAAATTGGTTAAGGTCGGCATAAAATCAGTAATAGAAACTAACTCATTACTGACTTGTCCTGCCTTAATTTTATTCGGCCAACACATCATCATTGGCGTCCGAATCGACCCTTCGTGTACACTTCCTAAATATCCTCTAAATGGTCCTGTATCACCAATATCTGGAAAATATGCTCGGTCTGGGCCATTGTCACTAGCATAAATAATAATCGTATTTTCTGCTATTCCTGCGGCTTCCACCGCTTTTACCACTTGTCCTACTCGATAATCGTGTTCTATCATCATATCGGAAAAATCACCGTTCCCAGATTTATCTTTAAAATCAGGATGCGGAATCGGCGGATGATGGACCGCTATCCAAGGAATGTATAGAAAAAATGGCTTTTTAGTTGCTGCTTGTTTTTTAATGTAAGCCACCGATTTTTGCTGAATCATTTCATCCATTAATGGGCGTGCTTCTAGGTTATAAGGCATAACTGGTTTTACCCCTGCTTCGGCAGTTCCGCCCAATACATTAAATGGTTTAATCAGCGTTGAATCAAACCCTACCCTAGTTGGCCAACTTACTACATCTGTACTATTCGTTATTCCCCACCATTCATCAAACCCTTGGTCGGTAGGGAATCTTCCTTTTTCTACGCCAATATGCCATTTGCCATAAATAGCTGTTTGATACCCTTTTTCTTTAAGTGCTTCGGCTACGGTAACCTCCCAAGGGGCCATTCCTTGTGGAATACCTTGGATAGGAACTGCCCTTGTCGTTCCCGACCGAACGGCATAACGTCCCGTCATCAAAGCCGACCGAGAAGGGGTACATTCTGACTCTACATTAAAATTGGTAAAGCGGATGCCTTCGCTGGCTAATTGGTCAATATTTGGTGTTGGTGCACCTCTGATTATACCACCTCCGTAGCAGCCTAAATCGCCGTATCCGAGGTTATCGGATAGCATGAAGATGATGTTGGGTTGGTCTTGGGCAGAGCCGAAATTTGTTATAAAAAAAAGGAAGCATAAGATAGGGAATCGTTTCATGTTTTTGTTTTAACTATTCGTATCGGTGAATTCATTCGCTGGGTACAGATAAAAAACCTGCTATTAAATTTTACCAATCCCGAAGGGGATTGAACATGAATAGTCCCAGATGAAATCTGGGGTTAACGACAGATTGATGGTATTTCCCAACTCTGAAAGAGTTGAACGTGAATTAAATGATTTTTTCACGTTCAATCCCTTCGGGATTAGGGGCAATTTAACCATTCTCTCCCCGAATTGTTATTCGGGGCTATTCATGTTTTACCCTTTCAGAGTAATTTAGCAACAGAAAAATAGACTCAAAATTTATCTGTGTCCGTCGAATAAATTCGCAGATATGATTAGGATGCTTTATTGATAAAAATATAGAAAATCACCGCACCGCTATAATAAGCAAAGTAATCCCAATAATCTTTAGTAAAATGAACAGACCACTTTGGGAAACCTTCTTCAAAAATGATAGCAAAGAAAGTTGTTGCAATAATTACTTCTACAATAGAAAAATGATAATTGGTCGGTTTATTTTGACTTAAAAATTTGGTGATTAAAAATCGTCGTTCTTCTAATATCAATCCTAGTAAAATCGGCATGCTTAAAAAAGCGTCTAGATAATTATCAAGCCATCCTAAATTATAAGTCAATATTTTTTGCGTAATTTGATGCAGTACTAATAAGCATAAACAGCCTACCCAAACTTTATTCCACAGTATTGCCATAAACTGTTTTTTAAATAACTGCCATAAAAGCAATAATCAAAGCGATAATCGCAATAGGAGAAATCGCAATTAAGACAATGATTCCTACAATCCGTATGGATATTTTGACCAAACTCATGGCAACGGAATCTTCTTTATTGAGGGTCGCTAAATTATTCCACCATTTGAAAGTAGCTAATCCTTTATCGACCATTTGGTCGCTCAATTTTTCAGGAATATCCTCTGGATTCTTGTCAGGTGATTTATTTTCCATGCTTTTTGTTTTTGCTATGTTTGAAAACTGGTAGCACAGACTTTTAGTCTGTTCGGGACGCTGACCTTTAGGTTAGCATAGAATATTTTAAATCGACAGGTCTAAAGACCTGTATCCAGAACAGGATGAATCCTGTGCTACCAGTTAAGGTTGATACCAAATAGGCGAACTCCATGCCCGTTCTTGTATAGTTGAAGGTACATCAGTTGGCACAGCTACCCCCAATTCAGCCGCATCATAAGTCGTCCATCGGGGCGTTGGAATTTCTAAAACTCGAAGGTAATAAAATGCAGGTAAATTCGCCTCAAATTCTGGGTCTGTCCAAATAGTTTGCAGATTGATGGCTCCAATATCGTTGGCATAAGTCGCCGTTTTAATATCTACGGTATTCCCAACAGCAGGCAAATTTCCATCGCCACCAAGTTCTCGATTATCCGACCAAGCTACATTGAATATTTTTTCTTGAGTTTTCCCTTCTTTATCCACCCAGCCTTTGATAACTTGAATTCTATCCAAATTTGCTCCTTCTCCATCTTTTATGGCATCAATCAAAAAGGAAGGGGCTTTTTGTGAATTCGCAGAATTTTTATTCAAATCGCCACCCATTGGCACACCTAATTCATAAGCTAGAGAATCCCAATTACTTTGCGCAAAATTTAAGGTATCAAAATCCCAACTGGCAAAAAAACGCACTTTAATTCTAGGTCCAGAAGTAGCAAATACTTCTTTGCGTTGAAAGGCTTCAAAAATAGCTTCTCTAGTATTTTCTTTAGCCCAAACGCCCGCTACACCGCCAACTGCCCCTTTTCGAATGCGTTCTCCTGACTTCGCATCACTTAATCTAATTTCAGGCGTTGGGTCTTGCACCCCTGATTTACCAATTTGATTGTCTTCCTCAATATTACTAGCCCCATTATGGCAATCGGTACTACCAATCACCCCAAATTTAAAAGGATTGCCGCCGATTTTTTGGGCAATGGATAAGCCATCTTTATAAGCTTCTCTCACAAAACTACCTTTGGGCTGACTTTCTACTCTTGGTACACTTCTTCCCAAGGTATATTGATATATTTCAAAATCAGCAAATT
>JBGCFJ010000287.1:0-9518 GCA_045106885.1 Saprospiraceae bacterium | reverse complement strand
AAATCCCAATATCTATTAAAATCTCAAAACTATACTCGTCAAAAAAAACTCCGTGTACTCTATGAACTCCATTCCTCCGTGGTAAAAATAAGCTCCACTTGTCAAATCCCAATATCTATTAAAATCTCAAAACTATACTCGTCAAAAAAACTCCGTGTACTCTATGAACTCCATTCCGCCGTGGTAAAAATGAACTCCACTTGTCAAATCCCAAACTGAAAGAAAGCCTTCAAATTAAACCATCGCCCTCTAACCCCAAATTGCTGAACCCGGCGACTATACGGCAAAACCCCATTATTTGTATTGGCAAAATGCAAATGTTTATCAGGATAAATATTAAAGACATTATTGACGGCTAAAGTCATTTTAAAAGTCTTCGAAAATTGCATGGACATATTCATATCACTAATCCATTTGGCTGCAAAAAGTTGATCTCTTGATTGTTGCTGCCCACTATACTGATTGAAGACCCAATTTGTAGGGTCTTCATCTGCTGGATGAATATATTGCACGCTACCGAAACGAGTACTTCGGAATAAAAGACTAAATTTATTAACTTGATAATCGACACTCAAAATGAATTTACTCGCAGGTTGCCCACGTTCTAATCGAGCTACTTCTTCCCTTGAAAAAATGGCTGCCTGATAATCTTGAAGTAGGGCTGTGGGAGGTTCATGTTGATGGACTTTCGTTTCATTGACATGTAATCCCATGAATAAATTCAGACGGCTACGACTGAACCGTTTCTCATAGTTTAGTCTGGCATCCAGCCCTTTTGTTTTGGTATCTATACTGTTTGTGAAAAATTGTATTCTATCGACTCCTGAAGAAGTCAAGATGGCTTTTAATTGCTGATCGGCTGCTTTTGGGGAAATTTGACCACTCAAAACAACTCGATTTTTAATCATAATATGATAAGCATCTAGCGTAAAACTTAGTTGCTTAATGGGTTGAGTAGCAAAACCTATACTGAAATTATTAGATATTTCAGGTTGTAAATTGGGTATTTCTAAACGCCGAACAACTGGGCTGTCGTGATTATCATGTGCTACTTCAGTTGCAATAATTTCTCCACCAACGGGTAGAAATTGTAAAGAATAACTACTAAAATAATTTTGCTGCAAAGAAGGCGCTCTAAATCCTGTATTAAAAGTAGACCGAATCGTCAAAATTGGATTGATTCGATATCTAGAAGACATTTTCCAACTAACATTACTACCAAAATCTGAATAGTTCTCAAATCTGCCAGCTAAAGCTAATAACCATTTATTATTGATTTCTCCTTCTATTTCTCCATAAAACCCTACATTATTTCGGAATTTCCGAATCGCATTTTCTGGTCGAAATCCTCTGAATACTTGGAATCCTGCATCTTTTGGAAAACCTGCTTCGGTGCGTTCGCCATAATTTTGCCAAGAAGCTTCTTCTCCTTCTTTTTGGGTATATTTTTCTAAACGAAATTCACTACCAAAAGCAATATTAATCGGTAAATTCCAAATCCCTTTTCGAGTAACATCAATATTTAACAGATTCTGTAGATACGCAAAACCTCCAGCATCCGCAGAAGTAGGGGATAACAAGCCTAAAGAGGCATTATTGGAATTGTGGATATTAAATCCAAAACTATTCTGTCCAGTATTATTACTAAAATCAATTTGCCAATCGGCTATTCTACCTTTGATACCAAATACCGTAGAAAAATCAAAAATATTGGTCTGAATTTTGGGGGAGAAACCCATTGGATATAATCCTGATTGCTTGGCTTTTTGGAAAGGAAAACGGTAAAAACCACCCGCTTCCCCATGCCTATAATTAAAACTACTATGGTTATAAAACCTAAAATTATCACCTAAAGGCAAGCCCATATTTAGAAATAAACCCGTATTGGTCAAGGCAGAATTGCCTGCACTCATTACTCGTTGATTGCCATATCCCGTTTGTTGAAAAAAGTCGGATACTAGGTTCGTATCTTCATCTCGACTATCGCCAAAAATGATACCCTCATAAGCACCTGAACGATTGATGGCTGCCCGATTTTGAAAATAAAAAGTAATATTGGTATGCCCTTCTTCTAATGTTTTAAATCCAAAATGACTACTTAAAGAAAATTGTTCACCGTCTCCCGCTTCCGTAATACTCGAATTCAGTTGAATTTGTCCTTGATTGACGGATTTTTTTAACTGCAAATTAATCACCCCACCAATAGCATCTGACCCATATAAAGCCGCCGCCCCATCTTTTAGAATTTCTACCTTTTCAATAGCTGCTAGAGGAATCGCATTCAAATCAGTTCCTACACTTCCTCGTCCCACCGTACCATTAACATTCACTAAAGAGGAAAAATGTCTACGCTTACCATTCACTAAAACCAATACTTGGTCAGGCCCTAATCCTTTTAAGGAAATTGGGTCTACATGATCGGTTCCATCACTTATCGTTTGAGTAGCGGAATGAAAAGAAGGCGTTTCGTATTGTAATACTTGTGCTAATTCATTTTGATTGGATAGATTTAATCTTTCTTGATTGACCACATCTACAGGAACAGCCGTTTCTTGTAGTGTTTTAGGTAAAAACCGATTTCCAACCACTAAAATCTCTTCTAACTTTAAATGTTTTTTAAAGACAAAATCTAGTTCAATATCTTCATAGCCTTCCACTAAAATATCTTTGGTAATGGATTCATAGCCTATATAACTAGCGGTAATAGAATGCCTTCCTGGTTTTACAATGATTTCGAAAGATCCATCTTCATTGGAAGTAACCCCTTTTCGTTGATTTAATAAGGTAATATTTGCGCCAATCATCGGAAAATCTACCTTATCTTTTGCAATGCCTCTAATAGTGATTTTGGATTTCTTTTCCCTTCTAATGGTATAGACTTTATTGCTAACCAAATTAAACTGTAAGTTGGTTTGCCGAGTAATTTCTTTTAATAAGACTTGGTTGATTGCAAGGCGAGCGGTTTGATTAAAAACCACCGTTTTATCTTGAATTATTTTTTCATCAAAAATAAAAGTCAGCTCATTTTCTATTTGTAATTTTTTTAATAAATCTAATAGATTAATAGGCGCTGGTTGATTTACCTGCTTACTCGTTTGTTCTTCTAAATCAATTCCTTGTCCGATACTCATCGTTCCAAAAAACAATAGCAAGCTTAACACTACACTACTGCGCAGTACTAAACTAAATTGGCTATTCGTTTTTTTAAAAGTCATTAAAATTTAGTGAGTGTTGATTAAAAAAACCAATTAAAGGAATAGTAAAGTATTCCCCTAATTGATTAGTCACTAGTTTTATCTTAATTGATGGCTAAATTGCTTTTATTGTATGAAATTTGGTGAATTCTCAATACACGTTCGTTAGAAACGAGCAGATCTCGATTCCTAGTCTGGAGACTAGGAATATTGCTGTTCGATGTGCCTAGTCTCCAGACTAGACAGGACTATCCGCTAGTCTACTGACCAGCATTGAGCACTTACGAAATTTGAATTTAATTTACTGATATTCAACAATATAAATAATGCAGATTATTAACCGTAAAAAGATTTCAATTTATTTTGTGTGGTGACGAAGCTACGCTCCTTAAAGGAGATTTGGGTTAATTACTCCTACAGACGGGGACAGAGCGCTGCTCTTTTTGTAAAAAATCAAGGAGCGTAGCTTCGAAACGGTCTGTAGGAATTGCTGAATGTCCATTTTTCCTTTAAGGAGCGTAGCTTCGGCACGTTATAGCAATCTTTTTTCGGTCAATAATGTAGGTTAATTATTCGGGTAAAGGTTTAAAGTGTAAATAGCTGGCAATCAGCGTTTCCTTCAATCCTTCTTTCCTTCAATAATTCAATCCTTGTACTTAACAATGTAGCAATAAAACAATTTCATCTATTTACTGTATCTTAATCCGTTTTCCTTCTTTGTTAATTGTTACCTCATAACTCGCCTCGGTTAAGTTGATTAATTCCTCCACATTATTGATAGGAAGTACACCTAAAGTACTCCTAGTCTGAGTTTGATTAACCGATTTGGAAAAGCTAACTTCGTATCCATAATTTTGAGTTAATATTCTAGCAATTTCACTCAAAGGGGTATTATTTAAAACTAGCGTATTATTTGTCCACGCAGTAAAATTGCTTGCCTGAACGGTAGATTTTTTATACGTTTTTTGCTGTTCAGAATAAGCCACCATCTCGTTAGGCTTTAATTCTATGAATTCCTGATTGGCTAACTGCATTTGCACCTTTCCTTCTTGCAAAACCACTCGTTTATGCTGTAAACGATTTAATACATTAAATTGCGTTCCTAGCACTTCTACCTCAAAATCATCCGTTTGTACCGTAAATTTAATAGGTGTTGTTGTCGCTAATTTAGTAACATCAAAAAATGCTTCTCCATCTAACCAGACTTTTCTAGCTGTTTTTTCCTCCCAGTTTTTAGGTACTTTTAAGGTAGAGTTGGCTTGTAGGACAACCGCTGAACCATCGGGTAGTACTAATTTTTCAGTTTCCCCATATTGCGTTGCATAAATGGTATTTACATTCATCGTATTTTCCCAAGTCAACCAACTCGCAAAAACCAAAAACAAAATAGAGGCAGCTATTCGCAACCCTTTCATTGAAATAATTGATCCTTTTCGCTGGTTGCTAAATTGGATTATTTTTGACTGTTTTGTAGTTGATTGCTTTTCAATAGTTGACCAAACATCTTTTATTGCGGCATCTATTTCCTCACCCGAAGCAGCTTCTTTTTGAAAAGAAAATTGGGTTAAAAAAGCCCTTGCTTCTATTACTAATGCCTGTCTTTTCGGATTATTCGCTTGCCATTGCTGCCAGAATGTGTTGTGTTTTTGATCTTGCACCCATTCACAAAACAAATCACTATGTATCAGGTCTTCGACTGTGTCAAATCGCTCGTTTGTCATCAAATTTTACTAAATTTTTTCTAATAGACTTGTTACTCTTTGAAAATAGTTATTTTTAGATAGTTGTAATTTAAAGGGTAATAAGTCTATCACTTAATCGACTGAAAAAGGTATTCTTTTATACAAGACGGAAGGATTTTTATTTTGTACTCACTTTTTTTGAAAAAATATTTTGATTTTGATTTTGTACCTAATTCCTGACGGTCGTCAGATAGATATTCGCAGAGATTGTGTCAGAAAAAAGATTAGTACGCTTACTACTGGATATTTTGATTTTAGATACTGGATTTTGGATACTCGATAAATCAAATATTCAATTTTTAGACGACTAAATAATTGATTTTCAATGAGTTTCGGAATCGGATTATTGTTATTATTAATCAAGAATCAAGTATCCAATGTCCAGTAGTAAGATTAGTGCGGCCAATTTTTTCTCAAAAAACGTATAGCCTTAACGCTATAATTTCGGACAGATTGATAATTCAAATCAATAATTTCGGCGATTTCTAAATAGGACAATTGATTATAAAAACGGAGGTAAATAATTTCTTTTTGTTTGGCAGGTAATTGATGGAGTAATTCGGCTAAACGAGTAGCTTGTATTTTTTTATCCTGTTGGAAAATTTGTAATTCGGAAGGAGCAATCGTGAAAGTAGGCGTATTATCGGTTACCTGGGTTTGCTTTTTCTCAGCGGCTAATAAATCGATTAAGGTTCGGCGATAAGCCGTTAATAAATAACTTTTTACAGATTTGACTTCATTTAAAGTTGCTCTTTTTTCCCATATTTTAACAAATAATAATTGGATAGCTTCTTTTGCATCAGCCTCCTGTCCAGCAATTTTTACACCGTAGGCTTTCAAGTCCATATAATAGAGCTTGAATAATTGATTAAAGGCATTTTTGTCTCCTTTCTTAATTTTTTGCCAGAGTAAAGCGGTGTCCAAATAATAAAATTTACAAGAAATGAATAGAAGATGATGGGCAATATAATAAAAGGTGGCAGTTCTTAGCAAAAATATCCTAGAAATATCCGTAATTAGCGTGAATATTAAGTAATCCGAGTTGCGGGTTACGAGTTGCGAGTTCCAAACTCGCAACTCGCAATTCATAACCGACAATCAAACACACACCTTATCCATGAAAAAATTAATCATCTTGCTTTTTGCTTTTCTTTCTATACTAGAAGTAGAGGCACAGCAAACCGTTATCAAATCAGATACAAAAGCAGCCGATAACTTTTCCCAATTATTAAAATACCGAAATATTGGTCCTTTTAGAGGTGGACGTTCCGTCGCTGCTTCGGGAGTTAAGGGCGACCCAATGACCTATTATATGGGCATCACAGGCGGTGGTGTCTGGAAAACCGAAGATGCAGGGCAGTTTTGGACAAATATTTCTGATGGCTATTTTAAGACGGGCTCTGTTGGGGCAGTAGCCGTTTCAGAAAGCGACCCAAATGTAATTTATGTAGGCATGGGCGAACATGCCCCTAGAGGCGTAATGACGCATCATGGGGATGGGGTTTATAAATCCATTGATGCGGGAAAAACTTGGATGCATTTGGGCTTAGAAGCAACCCAACATATTTCTAGAATTGAAATTCATCCAACCAATCCAGACATTGCGTATGTGGCAGCACAAGGCGCTTTGTATAGTAAGTCTAAAGAAAGAGGGATTTATAAAACAACTGATGGTGGAAAAACTTGGACGAATGTTTTGTTTGTAGATGAAGGAACAGGGGCAGTAGAATTGTCTATGGACATGAATCATCCACATATTTTATATGCTGCAATGTGGGAACATCAGCGAGTGCCTTGGAAAGTAATTAGTGGTGGTCCAGGAAGTGGTTTATATAAATCGGTAGATAGCGGCGTAACTTGGAAAAAGATTCATAAAGGCTTGCCAGCAGAAAAAGGTAAAATGGCGATTTCTGTTTCGCCTGCCAATTCTGATAAAGTTTATGCTTTAATTGAAAGTGATTCTGACAAAGATAAAGGTGGACTTTTTGTATCGAATAATGCAGGGGAAAGTTGGAGTTTGGTAAGTGGGGACAATCGTTTGACCCAAAGAGCTTGGTATTATATTGAAGTATTTACCGACCCAGAAAACGAGAATATGGTCTATGTGTTGAGTGCGCCTGCTTTGCGGTCGATTGATGGTGGAAAAACTTGGTCTAGAATTACAGGAACGCATGGCGATTACCACGATTTGTGGATTAATCCTGATAATCCTAAAAATCTATGTATTGCCAATGATGGTGGTGCAGCGATTAGTTTTAACCGAGGAAAAACTTGGTCTAGACAAGATAACATGCCGACTTCTCAATTTTATCGAGTGAATGTTGACAATGCTGTTCCATATAATATTTATGGTGGACAACAAGATAATACGTCGGTTAAAATTTCCAGTCGGTCTGTTGGTGGTTATGCCATTACCCAAAGTGATTGGGAAGCTTCTGCAGGGGGCGAATCTGCTTTTTTAGCCTTTGACCCTGACAATCCACGTTATGTGATGGGCGGCAGTTATTTAGGAACCATTAATTTATTAGATACCGAAGCGAAGGCAAGTACGAAAGTAATGGCTGCACCAAATCAATATTTGGGCGAACCAGCCAGAGATATGAAATATTTGTATAACTGGAATGCCCCAATTATTTGGTCGAAGCACGAACCTGGTACTTTTTACCACGGTGCGCAGTATTTATTAAGAACGAGAGATATGGGGAAATCTTGGGAAGAAGTATCTCCTGATTTAACCAGAAATATTGATGCCAAACAAGGCAATGGTGGTGGACCATATACCAACGAAGCGGTAGGGGCTGAAAATTATGGGACGTTGAGTTATGTGATAGAATCGCCCCACGAAAAAGGCGTGATTTATACAGGAAGTGATGATGGCTATGTGCAAGTAACTAAAAATGGTGGAGAAAATTGGACGAATATTACGCCTAAAGGTTTAGCGGAATGTTTGATTAATGCGATTGAAGTATCGCCACATGACCCTGCTACGGTTTACATTGCGACGACTCGTTATAAATTTAACGACCACCGCCCAGGTTTATACAAATCAACCAATTATGGTAAAACTTGGAAAGCGATAAATACTGGTATTCCAAACAATGCCTTTACTAGAGTAGTCAGAGAGGATGAAACCCAAAAAGGCTTATTATTTGCGGGTACAGAATTAGGGATGTATATGTCTCGAAATGATGGACAGAATTGGGAAACTTTCCAACAAAATTTACCTGTGACGCCTATTTTAGACTTGAAAATTCGACATGATGATTTGATTGTCGGTACTTCTGGTCGCTCTTTCTGGATTTTAGATGATTTAAGTTTGGTTAGACAATATGCAAAGGATGCACCAGTTGTTACCTTGTATAAACCAGATGCTACGATGTTGACCAATGGTGGCAGTCCATTAAATGGAACGAGTAAAAAATTCAAAGGCACGCATCCTTTATATGGTGTGAATCCTGCGACTGGAATGATTTTATACTATCAATTGCCTAAGGCAGAGAAACAAGAACCTATCAAATTAACCGTTAAAGATGCAGCAGGAAATGTGATTCGTACCCTTAGTTCTGAAAAAGATAAAACCTTCAAACCTTGGGCGGGCGGTCCTCCATCTGAACCAACGTTAATGAATGAAAGCGGATTGAACCGTTTTGTTTGGGATATGAAGCATAAATCTCTAACGGGTGTGCCAAACGTTTATTTGGAAGCTAATTTCCGAGGACATAAAGTTTCCCCTGGTACTTATACGCTGACCTTGGAACAAGGAACGGCAAGTGCAACTCAAACGGTAGAAGTATTGGCCAATCCTAATTATCCAACAGATGCCGCTACCTATGCTGCCTATGATGGCATTATGAAGCAAATGGAATCTGAGGCAACTAATATGCACAACCTAATCAATACCTTGCACGAATTACAAGGAAAGATAACAAGCATAACAAGCAATTTATCAGCAGGTAAAAAAGCGCTTAAAACGGATGGTGCAGCATTGGTTAAAAAAATAAAAGCATGGGATGAAAAAATGGTGCAGCGAAAATCCAAAGCTTATGACGATGTAGAAAATTTCCGTCAAGGATTTACCGCCCAATACCTGTTTTTATTGAATCAAACCGAAAGTGCTATTCCAAGAGTCAATCAACCCAATATTGATAGAAAAAAGGAGTTAGATGCCCAATGGGCAGGCTTACAAAAAGAAGGTATGGATTTATTGAAAACAGCTATTCCTGCATATAACCAACGCTTGTGGGATGCGGGTATTGGAGCGCTTTGGGAAAAAGATTGATTGTTAGGGAATGAGGTTATGAGGCAATGAGTTTATAAGGACTTACACTCATTAACTTATCAACTTATTACCCAATTATTTTAAGTGTCGATTTTATTTGTCTCATTACTTACTTATTATAGCAGGAATGAAAACAAGCTATCTAAATCAATATAGTATTTTCGCTAAGTACGAAGATTTTAGGTCAATCACTTCAACTGAAAATTCGGCGACAACTCTCCTGAATCTTTTCCTTGATAGAATTTACGAATAATAGCAACTGCATCTTCTGCATTATCTACAATAGGGATTAACGCTAAATCC
>JBGCFJ010000286.1:0-11004 GCA_045106885.1 Saprospiraceae bacterium | reverse complement strand
GCTTCTCCAGGTGCCTCTACTTCTGTATCAATCATGCTAAATGTTTTAGAAACCTGTTTTGCTAAAGAAATGAAGTCTAAAAAATGGCAAAAGACTTTGAAAACAATGATTCCAACTTATGGGGTTTCTTTGAATAATCGTCCTGGCTTATTGCGAAAGATTCGAAGTTGGACTAGTGAGATTTTGAAGTTGGTGGATTAATTCGCTAATTTTTTAATAGCCTTTTTAGTCAATTATAGATAGTCGCTTAAAAAATGAATAGTACGTGTCGGACACCTCGAAGGTGTCCGACACGTGGGGCTAACATTTCTATTCATTTATTAGCCGATTGTCTATAAACAAACAGTAAAATCTGTTAGGTTTGCTAATCTATTGTGACTTAATTTTCCCAACAAATTAGCAAATCCAGCGGATTTTAGATTTATCATTTTCAGAACACTTATTTTTACCTGACTATCCGTTATAACAAGACTAATAGCGTATCAGATTAAAGATTGATATTAAAAATATCAAAATTATCATCTAGTCCCTTAAATCCGTTGCCTTCATTTAGATAATCAGCTAAAAAATCAATAATATAAAAAATGATACGTCAATATTTAAATCCGTTGGGAAGTCTAACCCGTTGGAATTTAAAGAAATATATCCCCAGCGGATTTAATGTCCCAAAGGATAATTATCAGTTTTTAATCTGACGCACTATTCATCCGTTGGTGAAAAAACAGACCAACGGATGAATGAAGGCAATGGATGATTATTAATTTTTTATCCGACTATCTAAATCTGACGTAAAAACTACATTTTTCCCTTCATTTAATTTGTTATGCACTAAAAAAAATGTACTTTCGTTCTTATATAACAAAAACGCTTCACTTATCCCTCTCAAAACAAAGACTCACCAAAAAAACTCTAATTCACATTAAAACTTTTTAAATACATAAGCGTATTTAAGTAAGTAGAAACAAATTCATTAAATAAATTTATTTTACGCATGAACCAAGACGATTTCATTAAACTTCATGTCCTCCTTGCTAAACTTGATGTAGCTGCACACAAAGCTGCAACAATTGATGGTACTTTTAAAAAATACCATACTGGTTCTATTGAAAAACTAAGAGATTTACCCGTACACCTAAGACAGTTAGAACAAGGCTTAAAAACAGCGAATGTTGTTCCCAGTACTTACTAGAAATTAACTACTCGTACCTACAAAAAAAGGTGATTTCGTTGAAACGGAATCACCTTTTTTTGTATAAGATTCGGCTACCCGTCTAAGCTTGGACATTTTTGACAACAGCGAATCTATATTCGCTGCTCCAAGCGTCGAAAAATATAGATTTTCCCTTGTCTGTCCTAAACTTGAGTGTCCAACTTTAGGCGGGTAGCCTAAGCTTCAAACATATTCTTCACTGGAATGCCCATGAATTAACACCTCCAACAAATCTTGTGCAAATTCATAAGTTTCCATGAGCTGACCTAACGGAATCGGCTTTCGTTTAATATAAAAAAGGATGAAATTTCCATTTGCTTCCATCCAAATACGCTTTTGTTCTGCCATCAAATCTACAAATTCTTCATTCAGTTCATATTTTAGGTTTTCCGCATTGGGCGCATAGATATGATAGGCCTTATGAAAATGAGCCACCTCAGGGAACAACATTCGTTGTTTTCCAAAAAAAGCTTTCATTTTATGTAGATTACTTTTGGGACGAATGAGCATTTCACTAAAATTCCATTGGGGTAAATAAAATTCAATCACCGTAGTTGTCCTCGTTTTAGAATCCCCAAAATAAGCATAATCATAAATTCTAGTTTTTAAGGAACTGTTTCTTTCTGTTTTGTACAATACACTTTTTAATCTTTTCCCTCTTTTTCCCTTAAATAATTGAAATCCTTTTATCCCTATTTCTTGGTTGCCAAAACGCTCTCTATCATGCAGGTCAAAACCCTCTTCTTCCGCCAATCGTCGAAATGCAAGTACTCTGTCATCCTGCCATATCGTATTTTTTAAGTCATCAAATATTTCTCTCATAAATAGCTCTTCTAACTCGGTTTTAATTTTTACGACTATTTTTACCAAAATTAAAATTAACTATTTTATTTCATTTTTGTTAAGTCAAAGCAAAAATTACCAATCATTTTCCTCATATTTGCGCACGTTTTATTCAGGCTTAGACTTTTTAAATTATTCAACAATCTAAAAGTCAACCTAAAATTAATTGTCAATAACCTATAAATTATGTCAAATAACCTATTAGCAGGTAAAAAAGGAATTATTTTCGGCGCTTTAGATGACAAATCTATCGCTTGGAAAGTAGCAGAAAGATGTGTAGAAGAAGGCGCTCAAATTACATTAACCAATGCACCAGTCGCCTTAAGATTTGGTCAATTAAATGAATTGGGCGAGCAATTAAATGCAGAAATTATTGGTGCAGATGCTACCAGTATGGAGGATTTAGAAAATCTATTCACTAAATCCATGGAGATACTTGGTGGCAAAGTTGATTTTGTACTTCACTCCATTGGTATGTCTTTAAATGTTCGAAAAAAACGAGCGTATACCAATATTAAGCACGAGTGGATGCTCAAAACTTTTGACATTTCCGCTATGTCTTTCCATAGAATGATGCAAGTCATGTGGAAAATGGATGCTATCAATGATTGGGGGTCTATTTTGGGTTTAACCTATATGGCAGCACAAAGAACTTTTCCAGATTATAATGAAATGGCGGAGTCTAAAGCTTTATTAGAATCTTATGCTCGAAGTTTTGGTTACCATTTCGGAACGGCAAAAAAAGTAAGAGTCAATACCATTTCTCAATCTCCAACTTGGACTACTGCTGGTAGTGGCGTGAAAGGATTTGATAAATTCTTTGGCTATGCGGATAAAATGTCTCCGCTTGGAAACGCTTCTGCGGAAGCTTGTGCCGATTATTGTGTGAGTATGTTTTCTGATTTGACGAAAATGGTCACCATGCAGAATTTATTCCATGATGGTGGTTTTTCTTCTATGGGCATGAATCCTGCGGTATTTGAAGAAGAAATTTAAATTATATAATACCTATATCAAAGTATAGATAGTCAGATTGAAAATTGATACCTAGAAAGAAGTCAGATGTCAGACCGTTTATTACATAAACTGTCAGAAGTCAGATTTAAAACAGACAGGTCATTTATTGTCAGTATTTTACCCCTGCATCATCTGACTTCTGACAGAAAATGAAATTTTCGGTCTGACTTCTGACCTCTAAAAAATATCAGTTTATTAGCTGACGCTCTATACTAAGGAACGGTGAAAAAATAAACTTACAATTTATGCTGCTTCAGCAGCTAGCAATCCACCCGTTTCACGATTTAGGAGCTTACACTCCTTCATGCAAGTGGTTCACAAACGGTGTTTGTTCATTCCTATTTTAACTTTAAAAACAGTCATTATATCAACATAACTCCTTTTTTTAAAGCCAAAACTAGTATCAAAATAAGCTACCCTAAATTTGTAAATCTATTTCTACACCGTTCCTAAAAGAAGATTTTATCATAAATAATAGCTTATGGTAAAATCTTTTTTACATATTATATATTTTTTCACTAATTAATTTTGTCACAATTCTTCTTAATTATGTCTTATGCAAGACTTTATTTTTCAGCTGCTCAAACTCTTCCTAAAAGTATTTTGTTTAATCATTTCTTAAATAATAGCTTTATTATGAGTATTAAAGACTTAATAATAGACAAAAAATTCCTCTACATTAAACAAAAAAAAATTATTTACGCTAGTGAATAATTCATCGCTTCTTTTAAAAAATTAAAAAAACATTTTGTCATTCCATTTAATAAATTTAGTCTGTCACTAATTTAAACACATCTTATTTCTAATTGACAAACTTGGCAAGTCTTTTGTCATAGGTATATTGGCCTTTAATGATTCTCTCTATTGCGGTAAAGTCTTCTTGTTAGAAGACTTTACTTTTTTTTGGGCCTACTTTTTTCTTAGGTAAAGGCTTTTTATTCTTTTTAGCTGAAGGCGTCTCTTTTTTAGTATCCTTTCTTTTTATCTTCAATTTATTCAATCTTTCAATTACCTTTCCATATATTAGCTGCAATTTTTTAGGGTCTCTTTTCAATTGTTGGTATTCTGGTTCAAAAACAGCCTTCGATACTTCATTAATTTCTAATATTTGATCTAAATATACCTGTACCATACTATCTCTTAAGGAGAGTGATAAATGCTGTGTGGCAGATTCTGAAATATGTATATCCGTTATAATATTGGTTAATTTTTCATCTGTTAGTTGATAAGGAGTTGCTTCTTTTGTACAACTACTCACGTCTACAAATAGCGCAAAAACCAGTACCCATTGAAAAATTATTCGCATTCCTTTTCGTATTAAAATTTTAATCAATAAATGAAGCAATTAGGGTTCTACTGAAAAAAGTCGATTTTGGAACAGGTGTCGGGCACTTATTATATATAATTGATTCGATTTTAATAATTAAAATAGCTGTATTCTATTCAATCAAAGTATCCGACACCTTTTTGCAGTAAAGCCAATTAATTCTAGCGTAAAAATAGGTTAATTCTAAATTTTACTATTAATTTTGACCAACTATAACCCATTATTAACACCTTAACTATGCATGATTCTGTAGCTATTACCTCAAACTTTATTAGTGGACAATTAGCCAATGGACAAACCAGACATCTAGACATTATCAGTCCTGTTGATGGTCGACTGTTATCTAAAGTAGGTTTATCTAATTCCCAAGATTTAGAGACTGCTGTAAATGCTGCAAAAAAAGCATTTCCCGATTGGTCCCAACGTACTTTAAAACAACGGGTACAAGTTTTTTATAATTTCCGACAATTACTAATTGATAATTTGGAAATTTTAGGCCGAATGATTCATCTAGAAAACGGTAAAACAGTTGGAGAGGCTAAAGCAGAAGTGATGAAAGGGATAGAGTTGACTGAATTTGCTTGTTCCTTACCACAATTTATTAATGATGAAATTCAAATAGTTAGTCAAGGAATTGAATGTAGAACTACGCATGTTCCGCTAGGCATTGTGGCTTCTATTACCCCTTTTAATTTTCCTGCAATGGTGCCTTTATGGACTGTTCCTAATGCCTTGGCGCTTGGAAATTGTATGATTTTAAAGCCTTCTGAAAAGACACCGATGGCTGCCCTAAAAATAGCAGAGTTATTGACTAAAGCTGGACTTCCAGATGGCGTGTTTAATGTCGTTAATGGCGATAAAGAAATTGTAGAAGCTATTTGCGACCATCCTGATATTGAAGCCGTTTCTTTTGTTGGGTCAACTAAAGTTGCTAAAATTGTTTATAAAAGAGCAACCAGTAATTTAAAAAGATGCATGGCAATGGGTGGCGCTAAAAATCATTTAATTGTCTTGCCAGATGCCGCTTTGGATATGGCAGAAAATATTGTGGCTTCTATGGCTGGCTGTGCTGGACAACGGTGCATGGCAGCATCGGCAATGGTCGCTGTAGGGAATACGGATAAAATGATTCAACGCATTTGTGAAGAAGCTAAAAAATGGGAAGCAGGAAATAATTTAGGGTCCGTCATTTCTGTAGCAGCTAAAAAACGAATTGAAGCCTATATCACCGAAGCAGTAGCAATGGGCGCAAAAATCTTAGTCGATGGTAGAAATACCGTTCCAAAAGGCAAAGAAAATGGCGCTTATGTCGGTGTAACTATCTTAGATAATGTCACGCCAGACATGAAAATCGCCCAAGAAGAAGTTTTTGGTCCTGTCCTAGTGATTATGCGCACCAATGATATTGATGAAGCTATTCGAATTGAGAATGGGTCTAATTATGGTAATGCGTCCTCTGTTTTTACCCAAAATGGTAGTTTAGCCAATTATATTATGGATAGGGTAAGTGCAGGCATGGTCGGAGTCAATGTCGGTGTGCCTGTCCCAAGAGAACCTTTTTCTTTTGGCGGTTGGAATGAAAGTCGGTTTGGGGTCAATGATATTACAGGTAAAAGTTCCATTTCTTTTTGGACAAAAATTAAAAAACGCACGACTAAGTGGAATGCGGAGGATTGGAAGGATTGGATGTCGTAGCGAGTTGCCAGTTGCCAGTTGCCAGTTGCCAGTTGCGAGTAATATAATCTGTATTTAATAGTGAAACTTCAACTGTTTATACGAATTCATCGTTCATCGTTTATCATTCATCGTTAAAAACGCCCAAATCTATGAAATTAAAAGGTAAGCTATCGCTCAAAAAACTCAAAAAGATGGTCAAAAAAGAGACCATTGAGACTATTATTGTCGCCTTTACGGACCATTATGGCAGAATGGTTGGTAAACGCTTTGATGCAGAATTTTTTCTAGAGTCCGCCGTGCAAGATGGTACCCATAGTTGTGATTATCTACTGACGACGGATATGGACATGGAACCTGTTGAAGGCTATGATTTTGCCAATTGGGAATTAGGTTATGGGGACTTTCATTTAGTACCCGATTTAAATACTTTAAGAATAGCTGATTGGTTAGAAAAAACGGCTTTGGTGATTTGTGATGTACAAAACGAAAAAACGCATGAATGGGTTAAAATTGCTCCACGGTCTATTTTACAACAACAATTAAAGTCGGCAAATGATACTGGTTTTGATTGCTTTGCAGCCTCTGAATTAGAATATTATTTATTTGAAAATAATTATCGACAAGCTTTCGAACAGCATTATCACGACCTGAAACCCGTTGGTTGGTATTTAGAAGATTATCATATTTTACAAGGCACTCGAACTGAACATTTTACCGCTGCTGCTCGTAAACATTTGAAAAAATCTGGTGTACCTGTCGAAAATTCAAAAGGTGAATGGGGATTGGGTCAGCATGAATTAAATGTGCGCTATGCGGATATTTTGGAAATGGCAGATAGACATACCGTTTATAAACAATGTCTGAAAGAATTGGCAGATAAAATGGGCTTAGCGGTTACCTTTATGGCGAAATACCATGAAGATAGAGCAGGTTCTAGTTGCCATATTCATATTAGCCTTTGGAAAGATGGTGAAAATGCCTTTGCTGGAGATAAAACTTTTGGGCCAATTCAAGGGTCTGATATTTTCCAATGGTTTTTAGGAGGTTGGATAGCCAATGCTGCCGATGTAATGCCTTTTTATGCACCAACCGTTAATTCCTATAAGCGGTATGTCGATGCTTCTTGGGCACCGACCAAATTGGCTTGGAGTTATGATAATCGGACGGCAGGTTTTAGGGTAGTTGGTAAAGGGAAGAGCCTGAGAATTGAATGTCGAATTCCAGGAGCAGATTGTAATCCTTATTTAGCTTTTGCTGCTTCCTTGGCTTGTGGATTAGATGGGATTAAAAATAAAATAAAACCACCAAAAATCTTTAAGGGAGATGTCTATGCTGCGAGTGATTTACCAAGTGTTCCACAGTCTTTAGCAGCAGCGACCCAACGATTTGGAAATAGTGAATTTACCAAGCGTGTTTTTGGAAAATCAGTGGTCAAGCATTACGCACATCACTTTAAAACCGAACAAAACGCTTATAATAAAGCCGTGACCGATTGGGAACGGAAAAGATATTTTGAACAAATTTAGGACGGTACACGGTTAATGGTATACGGCACACGGTATTACGTGTTGCCCAACCGCGAACCGTATACCATGAACCGTAAACCGTAGAAAAATGCGATTAAAAAATAAAATTGCCCTCATTACTGGTGGAGGGAATGGTATTGGAAAAGCAACTTCTTTATTATTTGCCCAAGAAGGCGCTAAAGTAATAGTTACTGATATTAATAAAAAAGCTGGCAGAGCAACCGTAACGGAAATCAAAAAAGCTGGCGGTAAAGCCGCTTTTGTCAAAGCAGATGTTTCTAATCCAAAACACTGTAAAAAGATGGTAGATTTTGCAGAGAAAACTTATGGCGGATTGCATATTTTGTTTAATAATGCGGGCATTATGCACAGCGAAGATGGAGACGCCGAAAGTACGGAGGAAAGTGTTTGGGATTTAACGATGAATATCAATGTCAAAGGGGTTTTCTTTGGTTGTAAATATGGGATTCCTTTGATAAAAAAATCTGGTGGTGGGTCGATTATTAATACGGCTTCTTTTGTAGCGCATGTTGGAGCTGCTACTTCTCAGTTAGCTTATACTTCTAGTAAAGGTGCGGTTTTGGCGATGTCTAGAGAACTAGCCGTTATTCATGCTAGAGAGAATATTCGGGTGAATGCACTTAGTCCAGGCCCATTAAGAACAGAATTATTAATGAGTTTCTTGAATACGGACGAAAAGAAAAATCGTCGTTTGGTACATGTCCCAATGGGTCGATTTGGAGAGGCTACAGAAATGGCTTATGCCGCTTTATACTTAGCTTCGGATGAATCTTCTTATACCACAGGAACAGAATTTTTGGTGGATGGTGGATTGACGGCCGCTTATGTGACGCCAGAGTAGTTTATAATTTTCAATTTCTAATTTTCAATTTTCAAATGGCTCAATCATTCCAAACTATCAGTCCTATTGATGGAAGCGTTTATTTAGAAAGAAAAAACGCCAATGGTAAAAAGATAGAAAAAACAATAGTTTCTGCTAAATCTGCCCAACTAAAATGGCAAAATACTTCTATTGCTGAACGTGCCGCCGTTTGCCATAAAGTCATCGAATATTTTGTAAAAAACACGGATGAAATTGCATTGGAGTTAACTTGGCAGATGGGCCGACCATTACGGTATACGCCTTTTGAAATCCGAGGTTTTAAGGAGCGAGCGGAATATATGATTGGTATTGCGGAAACGGCTTTAGCGGATGTGCAGACACCACCAACAAATGGTTTCAAACGATTTATCAAACGAGATGCACTAGGCACCGTTTTAGTCTTAGCGCCTTGGAATTATCCCTATTTGACCTCTGTCAATGCCATTATTCCAGCAATTATGGCAGGCAATACGGTTATTCTAAAACATGCTACGCAGACTCCGCTTTGTGCGGAACGCTATGCGGCGGCTTTTGAATATGCAGGTTTGCCGACTGGTGTTTTTCAATATATGCACCTTAGTCATCAACAAGTAGCTAGAATTATTAAAGATAATCGGATTGATTATGTCGCCTTTACAGGTTCTGTCGGCGGAGGTGCTGCGGTGCAAAAAGCAATGAGCAGTCGATTTATTAATGCTGGTTTAGAATTGGGTGGAAAAGACCCTGCTTATGTGCGAGCAGATGTGAATTTAGACCATGCGGTAGAAAATTTAGTAGACGGTGCTTTTTTCAATTCAGGACAGTCTTGTTGTGGCATTGAACGCATTTACGTACACGAAAGTTTATTCAATCAATTTGTGGACGGTTTTGCTGCATTAACCAAACAGTATATTCTAGGCGACCCATTGGAACAAGCCACTACTTTAGGCCCGATGGTTAAAACTTCTGCTGCCAATTTTGCACAAGCCCAAGTGGATAAAGCCATCCAAGCAGGCGCAAAATCATTAGTCGCTCCTACCCTATTTTCAAAGCATCAAGCCAATACACCTTATATGGCGCCACAAGTTTTAATTGATGTGAATCATAGTATGGAAGTAATGAGTGAAGAAACGTTTGCACCCGTTGTTGGTATTATGTCCGTGAAAGATGATGCGGAAGCCATTCGTCTAATGAATGATAGCCAATATGGGTTAACTGCGTCCGTTTGGACAACCAACACTGATGAAGCCTTAGCCATTGGCAATCAGGTAGAAACAGGTACTTTTTTCATGAATCGTTGTGATTATTTAGACCCTGCTTTGGCTTGGACGGGCGTAAAAAATAGTGGGCGTGGTTGTACTTTGTCTAGTCTTGGATATGAGGTTTTGACTCGACCTAAGAGTTTTCATTTGCGGGAGGTGTAACTATAGTTTTCAATCTCAACTTCAAATTCAACCTCAATCTCAAATTTTCTCTACTATCTTAAGTTTTAAAAAATAGGTATCTTTGTTTAAAACCTAGAATATGGCAACAGAAAGAACTTACATTAGTTTTGATTGGGCATTAAAAAAATTGCTGCGACAAAAAGCCAACTTTGGCATTTTGGAAGGCTTTCTATCTGTCTTGTTAAAAGAAGAAATTACTATAAAAAGTATTACAGACCCTGAGGCAAATAAAGAAAAGGATGCCTTAAAAATTAATCGAGTGGATATTATGGTCGAGGACCAACAACAGCGATTAATGGCCATAGAATTACAGTATAATCGAGAGATAGACTATTTTTATCGCATGCTTTTTGCCACTAGTAAGGCGAGCATTGAACATATAAAAAAAGGATACGATTATGGTCAAATAAAAAAAGTTTATAGTATCAATTTATTATATTTTGAATTAGGTCAAGGAAAAGATTATGTCTATCATGGTAAAAACGAATTTACAGGTATTCATTTAGGAGATACGCTACAATTATCCAAACCACAAAAAGAAGAATTTCTCTACGAAGAAGTTTATGAAATATATCCAGAATATTATGTCATCAAAATCAATGCTTTTAACGATGTAGCAAAGGACAGTTTAGATGAATGGATTTACTTTTTTAAACACTCTAAAGTTCCCAAAAATTATAAAGCAAAAGGCTTAAAAGAAGTAGAAGAAAAAATGAGAATAGAGCAATTAAGTCCAAAAGAAAAAGCGGCTTATGAGCGTCATCAACTAAATCTTGTGTCCGAACGAAATATCATTAAAACAGCAAAAATTGAAGGAGAAGCTATTGGTCTAGAAAAGGGAGAAGCCATTGGTATTCAATTAACACTTCAAGTTATTCGACTTTATAATGAAGGGAAAAGTATTTCGGCTATTTCAAAAATAGTCAAAAAGACCATCAAATTTGTTGAAGAAATACTTAAGTGACGACGCAGGAATAAATTGAGCCACATTACTTGTTCTTATTTCCTTCTAAGAAATCTTGAAAAAGCCTTATGTAGCAAAGGCTATATGCGGTTTTTAAAGAATCCTTAGAAGAAAAAATAACTGCGTACTCTGG
>JBGCFJ010000285.1:0-4307 GCA_045106885.1 Saprospiraceae bacterium | reverse complement strand
GTTCTGCGGCTTTATTTTGTCCTTCTACGGCGTTGGGAAAATACTCATTATGCTACGGCATAACTCCGTTTTTCCCGCCTTGTACAAGAACAAACTAAAACCACATCTTCTGGTAGGTTATTTATTGCCTGCTCCCTAATGAAAAAAATAATCAATTTCTTATGCTTATTTATTTATTTATTTATTGGTTTGTTTGGTGGCTAAAATAGGAAAAATTGATAGAGAACTGTAAGGAAATTTAGATTGCTTGGGTGCGGCAGGTATTCCTGTTGATGTTTTTTTTTGAACAAGAATTGGATGTTTTGGGTTTATAGTATCAGTTGCCAGTTTGTAACATTTTACTAGTCGGTAACTGGAAACTCGCAACTGGAAACTGGAATTTTTTACTTAATATTGTACTTTTTATAATTTGAATTGTGTAAATGACCGAACCTATTAGAATTGAATTGCCAACGATATACGGAATGAAATCCGTCAATGCCTACCTCTTTTTAACTCCTGAATTAACGCTTATTGATTGTGGAGAAAAAACAGATGCTGCCTGGGAAGCCTTGCAAACCGCTTTGGAGGTTTATGGTTTAGCTATCAAGGACATTAAAAGAGTCATTATTACGCATGCACATGTTGACCATATAGGAATGGCGGGCAAAATTTCGGCAGAAAGCGGGGCAAAAGTGTGGGTTAACGAATATTGCTATGATTGGGCGGTTAACACGGAAGAGATGTGGGAGTATCGAACAAAGATGATGGAAAAACATGTTTTGGGGGATATGCCTTCTGGTGGAGAAGGAGCTAATGCGGCTAAAATGTTGCGGTCTTTTTTTGGAACTATCTCAAGTGTTTGGGATCCTTTGCCTGCTGAGAAAGTGGTTACTTTTCCTATGGAAGGAAATTTGGAAATGGGCGGAACAACTTGGCAAATTATTTATGCGCCAGGACATACCAATATGCAAACCTGTTTTTATCAAGCAGAAAAAAAATGGTTGATTGGGGCAGATATGTTGCTAAGTATTACGCCTACACCCGTTATTGAATTTTCTTTAACTGACCCAGATAAGCGAGAAAATGGCTTGGCTGTTATGCTACAATCTTACCAAAAAATGTTAGATTTAGAGATTGAAACAGTGTTTCCTGGGCATTATGAACCTTTTGGTAATCATCGAAAATTAATTCAAAATCAGTTGCGTAGGATTCATATTCGGAAAGAAACAACTTATCAGTTGATTAAAGATGGTAAAACTCGTTTCTATGAATTGTTTGATGTTATGTATGCCAATCGGTTAAATATGCCAGGCATGTCTATGTTGAGAGGGTATTTAGATTTATTAATTGATGAAAATAGAATTGAGGAAGGCATGGAAGATGGCTATACTGTTTATCGAATTGTTTGAGTATAAGTAGTCAGATAAAATTAAGCTAACAACTTTTTACACATAGTCACATAGTAAATAGCACATAGTTAAACATAGCTTTACGAACTAAATACAACTTAAAACTATGTTCACTATCCACGATATTCATCGGGACAAGTTGTGTGAAAAATTGGTCGTTTATTTTTGTCACAGTACTTAGCGATAATAAATAATGTACGAAGTTTTTCTTTTGACGCTCATTTCGCTGTTTGAAGTTATGATGAATTATATTTTCTTAATAAACTTGGTTCTCTGACAAATCCCGTGAAATGAGATTTTAATCGCCCGATGACTACGTCGTCGGATGATTAAAATCAACTCATCCGACGACGCTAGTCATCGGACGAGCTGATTTTCCACGGGATTTGTGAAAGAACCATAAACTTTATCTTCTAAGCTACCAAAACAGAAAGAATCATAAAAATCAGCGAAATCAGCGTCAAAAAATTAATCATTTTAGTGCTAATAGATAATCAGTAGCTAAAGTATTTTTTAGCTTCCTCTTACGCTGTAGAAAGAATGAAGAAAACTAGTGAATAAATGGATAAACAAACAACGATATTAATTACAGGTGCTAGTAGAGGTATTGGCTATGATACGGCAATAGAATTGGCTAAAAATCCCAATAATCGGATTATTGCGCTTTCTAGAAATGAAACCAAATTAAGCATTTTACTGACGATGACGCCCAATAATAATATTCAAATTCTCCCTTTTGATTTGGCTGATTTTGACAGAACAGAATTGATTCAGCGATTAAAAAATATTCCTAAGATTGATATTTTGGTCAATAATGCAGGCTTATTACTCAACCAACCTTTTGAACAATTAAATATAGAAGATTGGAAAAATATCTTCAATATTAACTTATTTGGGGTGGTGCAATTAATACAAGCATTATTGCCTAAATTACTAGCAGCGCAACCTGCACATATTATCAATATTGGAAGTATGGGTGGTGTTCAAAGTAGTAGTAAATTTCCAGGTTTATCTGCTTATAGTGCTAGTAAAGCAGCGGTAGCAAATTTGACAGAATGCTTAGCGGAAGAATTTAAAGATAAAAATATCAAAGTTAATTGCTTGGCATTAGGGGCTGTGCAAACAGAAATGTTAGCTGAAGCCTTCCCCGGTTATGAAGCGCCTGTGACCAGTACTTCTATGGCAAAATATTTAGCTTGGTTTGCTTTGAATGGGCAGCAATTTCATAATGGGAAAATTATTCCAGTAGCGGTTAGTACGCCTTAAATGTAGTAGGCAGTTTTGCAGTGGGCGGTTAAAGCTTCCTATTATTGATAATTAATCTTTATTTTTTGCCAGAATTTCGAGTGCCTATTATTTTCTCATTTTCTCATTTATCCATTTTCTCTTTTACTCATTGAATACGTATCCTTAACTAAAATAAAACCATGGTTTCAGATAATTTTATTCCCTATGAAGGAGTCTCTTATTCGCCAGAAGAAACAAAAGAGCGAAGTCAATCCTATTATGACTACATGGATAAACGTAGGACTGTTAGAGAATTTTCAGATAAGCCCATAGACAAAAAGATTATTGAAAATATTTTGATGACGGCTTCTTCTGCTCCATCGGGGGCGCATAAACAGCCTTGGACTTTTTGTGTGATTAGTAATGCGGATTTAAAAGCGAAGATTAAAGTAGCTGCTGAAAAAGAAGAATACGATAGTTATAATGGTCGAATGTCGGAAGAATGGTTGGAAGCTTTAGCACCTTTCGGCACAGATTGGCATAAACCTTTTTTAGAAATAGCCCCTTATCTCATTATTGTCTTTAAAAAGGCTTATGATTTAAAAGATGGCGTTAAATCTAAAAACTATTATGTCAATGAATCGGTTGGTATAGCAGTTGGCTTTTTATTAGCTGCTATTCATAACGCGGGGTTAGTCTCTTTGACACATACACCTAGCCCTATGAATTTCTTGCAGAAAATATTGAATCGACCAGCAAATGAACGAGCGTATTTATTAATTCCAGTTGGATACCCAGCAGCAGAAATTCAAGTACCTAATATCGAACGGAAGTCAGCAGAAGAGGTTATTGTATATTATGAATAGGTAATTTTATGGTAGACCGTGAACCGTATGCCGTAAACCAAATAAAGTCTAATAATTATATGTGTACAGTTACTTTTATTCCTACTAAAAAAAATGAATTTATTCTGACCTCTAATCGGGATGAAAGTGCGGCACGCTCTCCTGAAAGTATTAGTAAAATTGAAGAAAAGGGGCAAACGCTTATTTTTCCAAAAGATAAAGGAGCAGGCGGCACTTGGATTGCAGCATCTTCACATAATAAATTGGTTTGTTTATTGAATGGTGCCTTTGAATGCCATGAACGAAATTTACCCTACTCTAAAAGTCGAGGTATTATGGTACTGGAATTTTTCCAATATCCTGATGCCAATCAATTTTTTGCAGCTTATGATTTTTTAGGTATGGAATCTTTTACCATGATTACCTATGATAATGGACAGTTATGGGATTTTAGATGGGATGAGCAAGTGCAACAAAAATATATTAAAGCTTTAGATACTACTCATTGTCATATTTGGTCATCCGCTACGTTATATGAAAAACCAGTTCGACAAAAGCGAGAGCAATGGCTGGCGGAATGGTTAGCAAATAGGACTGATTTTAGTCGAACCGCCATTTTAGAATTGCATAAAAAAGGAGGAGAAGGAAATCCTTCTATTGATTTTATGATGAACCGCTATAATTATTTAGTACAAACTGTTAGTATAACTCAAGTAAGTGGAAAGATTGGAAGCATGGAAATGGTTTATAATGACTTGATAAATGAGCAAGTAAAAAGAGAAAGTGTATTGCTCGATAAGTTAGGATTATCTGTTTAGCATTTATATTATTTAGCAAAGTGCAT
>JBGCFJ010000284.1:0-3805 GCA_045106885.1 Saprospiraceae bacterium | reverse complement strand
GATTGTCTCTAGTACCTGTACTACCAACTGTGTAACCATTTCCACCTCTGGATACTGGTCCAACATCTATTTTTGCTCGCATGGTTGCTTTGACGGCATTACTCATGGGATGTTTGAGGTAAATATGTTTGTATTTTTCTTGTCCATACTGCCAACTCGACATGTCTTCGCCTAATTTTTTGGTCAAATTATTAACGGCTTTTTTTAATGCGGCTACTAGAAAATCATCTCTGCCTTGTAAAGGATTGGTGCCAAATTTATCGTCAGGTAAAACCAACCAATCAATGACTTTTTTCAATTGCATCGAATGGTAAGGCCGTACCGCTCTTGGGACTAATAACTCCGTCATATTTTGCTTTAAAGCACGTTCCCAAGCCACATAAATCCCTGCTGCTACTGAATTTTTGTCCAAGACGTAATCTTGCCATTTCAATAACATGGATTGTGCCGTTGCTGTCCGTTCATCTATGATTTCCAATTCTTTTAATAAGGGCACTAATTCCCTCGCAGGAAGAGACGTATAATCGGTTTGCAAAGCTGCCATGCTACTCAAAGTCTGTTTTTGTCCGTTATGCAATACTTCCGCTACCCTATCGCCCCGATATGGGTCGGACCAACTATAGCCTACTGCATCTTTAAAGGGATAATCTCTCGGTGTGACATTTTCATTGGATGTCAGAAAAATACCGCTTTTAGGATTGTATAAATTCGGTTTGGCGATAATCGGTAAATAACCATCCCATTCATGACTTCCATCTCCAGGGACAGGCACCATGCCGCTAAAATTCCTACGGACGGGGGCAATACCTACGGCTTGCCAGCCGATATTCCCTGCTTTGTCTACCCAAACCATGTTTTCCCCAGGAATATTACTATAATTACAGGCTTCTTTGAATTCGTCAAAATTTTTGGCTTGGTCCATTCTCAAACTTGCCAAATAAGGCGAACCGCCAATTTCTAACCATCCACAACGAACGGCATAAGCTTTATTATTGGCTTTGTCTTCAAACACCACAGGTCCATGTCGGGTATATTTATGGCTGACTTTATGGGCTTTTTTACCTTTTACTGGAATTTCATCTTCTATCAGATGCATGGTTTCCCAACGCCCTTTATACCAATATTCGTTCGGATTTTTGGGATTGATTTCATAAACATATAAATCCTCTGCGTCGGTTCGATAAACCGTTAATCCCCATGCACCATATTGATTATGCCCGATAGAAATACCTGGAATTTCTGGTTCTCCTCCGCCAATAACATCCCAACCTGGAGCGACTAAATGCGACATATACCGCAAAGAAGGGGTTGATTGGGTTCGATGTGGGTCATTCGCCATCATCGGGTAACCACTTTGGGTATGTTCTCCTGAAACCACCCAATTATTACTGCCCCAAAAGGCTCGTTCTTCTTTGTCTATATACTCCCATTCTAGGTCATCCTTAGCGGCTAAATTTTTAAATTGCTGCCAATCGTTTCGAGCATCCGCAATCAAATCTTCTGGTTGAAAACGAACAGGACGGCGATAAGCATTGTATATTTCTAAAATATCATCTTTTAATAAATTGCCATCAATTTTGGGGTCTAATTCTAAGATGGGTTCATTCGGGTGAAACCAATTTAATGCCTTGGTTTTTGCTACGCCCATCATTGCTACTTGCCGACCAATTTTCAATTCATCTCCAATATTGCCTAATAATCCTTGGTGTCTAGAAATGACGACTTCTGGCGTCCATTTTTGTGGTTTGATACCTAAAAGTCCAAATTCTAGCGGTAATAATTTTGGATTTTTCTCGGTTAATTCAATGTATTTATTGACCCCTGCCACATAGGACGTAATAATCAATTCCCCGTGGTCATGGTAATGATTCATTTCTGCTTTAATGTCACCTCTAAATTGGAATAAACGGGTTCCAATGTCTCTTTTTAATTCTCGTTCGCCTAGTATTTCTGCGACCGTTCCAGTTGCTTGTCTACGCCAAATTTCAAATTGGAATAAACGGTCTCTGGCGGCATTAAAGCCTTGGGCAAAAAATAAATCCGCCTCGTTTTGAGCATAAATATGTGGAATCCCCCAATGGTCTACAATAATTTCAACAGGTGCTTTTAGGCCTGCTATTTGTAAGGTTTCGGTCTTGCTTTTTTCTTGGGCAAAACTGATTATTAGGATGGTAAATAAGCATAAATTGGTAAGGAATAGTTTTTTCATCTTGTTTTGAATAGTTTTGTCAAAAGTTGAGTGAATTTAAGGCGAAAACTAATAAAGCGGATATATTTCCTTAATAAATTTTAAATTTCATTGAAAAATAAAAAATAAATGGTATGTTTAACATTGAGAAAACGTACCATTATGCCAAAAAACAATCCACACAACGCCCTTTTTGTTAAAACCTTTTCCATTCGGTCAGAGGCAAAAGCCTTTATCCAAAACTTTCTACCTAAATGGATTAGTGAAAATATTGATTATCGAACGTTTAAGCAAGCGACTACTTCTTATGTGAATGAAGATTTAAAGGAATTTTTTTCAGATATTGTATACGAATGTAATTGGAAAGGAGGAAAATCCATTCAAATTTCTTGCCTCTTAGAACACAAAAGCTTTGCCCCTCAAAATATTTATATTCAATTGAATAGGTATTTGACGGAAGGATATCAACAACAATCATTGGATAAGGCTAAGAAAAAATTGACTTTAATCTTACCCATCATTATTTATCATGGTAAAGAAAAATGGCAATTGAAAGAATTTGCCGATTATTTTGAATTACCTGATGACAAACTCAAACAATTTATTCCGACTTATAATTATGAACTTGTTGACCTTCATAAAATCCCGAATGATTGGTTGGTTAAATTAAGTTTTGGTCATTACTTAAAAAGTACTTTCCTTGTTTTTAAACATAAAGGTAATAAAGATTTCCTCTATCAATTTCAAGAAGAAATCTTTATATTTGTAGATAAAGAATTAGATGAAACTCAAAAAAGACTATTTGTTCATAGCATGTTGACTTACATATTTGCCGCATTTAAATTTGCACCAAATGAAGTCAAAAGTTATTTAAATATTTTAAAAACTGAAAAAATGGTAGATTATATAAAAGATAGCATTGCCGACCACCTCATAAACGAAGGGAAGGAGATTGGAAAGGAAATCGGGAAGGAAATCGGGAAGGAGATTGGAAAGGAAATTGGGAAGGAAATTGGGAAGGAAATCGGAATGGAGATTGGAAAAGAAATCGGGGAGAAAATTGGAAAAAAGAAAGGTAAAGAACAAGGAATGAAAATAAAACAAGCTATTATCTCGCTTAGAAGTTTATTTTTATTTTTTCCACTTCGGACCACTTTACCTATAGAAAATATTGCTAAAATCGCAGATGTAGAAGTAGATACCGTTAAGCATTTTTATAAAGATTTAAATTCCACAAAGATTACATCTATCAAAAAATCAGTCTTATCTTTATTATTCAAGAAAATAACACTCGAAGCAAAAGACCATAAAGAAATAGATGCGCTTATAAAAGCGTTCAGAAAAATAGATAACTCTTCAAAAAAGTAGGGAGCAATGTGATAATGGGTGAGAATAAAATATTGTTAAATGAAGCTTCTATTAGCTATAGTGTATATTGTTTAAAAATGGTTGCAGCTACCTTTAAAAAAAATATTTTTCTTGGCAATAGATTCCTAAAAAACACTCAACTTGGTTTGCTTGAATGTACCGACAAATTCATTCAACACTTAAGATTAGCAAGCATAACGACCCGGGTAGTGCTACATTTGTAAGGCTATGTCTAAGTAAACCCCATAA
>JBGCFJ010000283.1:0-29287 GCA_045106885.1 Saprospiraceae bacterium | reverse complement strand
ACATAGTGATAAGATGGCAGTAAAAGCTTTTCGCAAAGGAAGGCAATTAGTGCAAGAAGAAGGAAAAGAGAAGGAAGCAATGGATGCATTGAACACAGCTATTTCAAAGTATGAGCGTCATGCACAAGCTTATGAAAGAAGGGGGTTTATTAATTACCAATTAAAAAATTATAATGATGCTTTGTATGATTTTACAAAGAGCATTAATATTTACTCAAATAACTCTGACCCTTATTTTGGAAGAGCTAATATTTATATTCTAAAAGGAGAATTGGATAAAGCTATTCAAGATTTAGATCATAGTATCAAGAAATCCATTCCATTACAATCTATTTACTGGAAATCGCGGAGAATTAAAGGGGAATGTTTAGCAAAGAAAGGTGATTTTCAAGGAGCCTCTTTAGAATTTAAATTATTTTCTTTAAGAAAATTTTTACCTGAGGACTCTAATAATAAATGGAAAAAATATGTCTTTACTAAGTATGGACAAACTTTATTAGAGCTAGGCAATTATCCTGAGGCAGTTGCAGCATTTAATGAAGCTGTTAAGTTAGAACAAGAGACTGCGGAGAAAGTATTAGAATCGGATCCATTAGTTTATAGAGGCATTGCGCTTCAAAAATCAGGGAAGAAAGGTTTTGTGAAGGATTGGAAACAAGCAGCTAAGCTTGGGTCTAAAAAAGCGGTAAAATTAATGGCAGAATTTGCTTAAATTCAAAAAATAAAAGTTACCAATAAGAAAAAGCGGTACTTGCTGAGCAAGTATCGCTTTTTTTATATAGAAACATTCATCAAGTTGGCTCCAGGAAATCTTGTTCCACTTAAATTAGCTCCTTCAAAGTTAGCTCCCGCTAAATTGCAATTTTCAAAATCTGCTCCAACGAGATTTGCCTTGCTAAAATCAGCATTTTCTAAGTTTGCTCTAGTAAAATCAACATAGGCTAAGTTTGCCTTATGAAAATTAATATTTTTAGCGGCAACATCTGTAAAGATACTATAAGATAAATCAGCTGACTGAAAATTAACTTGTTCTATTTTACTTGAACAAAAATTAGCGAATGGTAAAATAATCTCCTTTAAATTTATGCCATCAGGCAATCGTTGTAGCTCAAAATTGGCTTGTGTTCCTTTGCTAACTTCAGTTCCAAAATAAAGTGCTAAAACAATTCCTTTAATATGAATTGTTTTCCATTTTCCACCAGCACCACCATTTTGTAAAAAGATTAAATGGTTGTCAATAATTGACGTTATCCGCTGAATTGATAATGGCGTATTTTTTAAAGTTAGTTGTTGAATACGAGATTTATTAATCATCGAGCTATCTGCACCTTTATGTGTACAGAATGGAAAGTATTTTAGTATAGTTGAACTTATAGTCATTTGTAATCAAAAGTTTTACATAAAAATACAAAATTATTTATTTGATTACAATAGTAGCGGTAAAATTAAAAAAGGCGACTAGAGAAATAACCCTCTAATCGCCTTTTTAGTCCTATTTTAATAAAATTAGTTTAAGGTTTAACAGTTGTTCCTTTTAACCATTTCCCCAAGGAAGGACAGCCGATATATTCTTTATCAATATCAATAAAAGTAGCATCTACTCTATCATCTACCCATTTAGTAATAAATTCAGATTTCTTTTCATTCACTGCTGCCTGCTGAATTTTAGAATAATCTGTAGCCAAACTAGCAATGTGAGGGTTCGTCCGACCTTGTAGCATCACAATTCTAAACAACTGTTCTCCTCTAGGATCAAGATACATAAAGGGAGCCGAAACATCTCCTATCTGCATCGTATCAATTGTAAAATAAATATCTGTATCCAAATCGCCTTGTTCAAAAATGGCGTTATTAGATTTAGGGTTGACAATTAAACCATCATTATTATAGCTCTGTACTTTGTCATTGGAATACCTTTTTACAGCAATTGAAAAAGTAACAGAATCAGATTCAACTAACATTCTTACACTATCTAAGCGTTGAACAGTTAACGTTAAGTCTGCTTCTGTAATTTCAGGTTTAATTAAGATATGTCGAGTATAAATAGAATTACCTCTTCGTTCTAATAATTGAATAAAATGATACCCAAATTCCGATTTAATCACTTTTGAAAACTCTTTATTCTCCAAATTATAAGCTGCTGCTTCAAATTCAGGCACAAAACTACCACGTTTGGTCATTCCTAAATCTCCACCTAGTCTAGCAGAACCAGGGTCATCAGAGTATTTACGTGCTAAATCAGCAAAATCTTCTCCACCTTCGATTACCCTTTTTCTAATATCTTCTAGTTTTTCTCTAGCCAATCTATCTTGCTCATCATTCACTTCTGGTTTCATAACGATTTCTCGCACCTCAACTTCTGAACTAAAATAAGGCAAGCTATCCTTAGGAATTCTATCGAAAAAAGCTTTCACTTCTGATGGCGTTACGTTAATCGAATTGAGTACTTGAGAACGCATTCTATCCGTTAATAATTGATTTTTCAATTCTGACCGCATTGTTTCTTTTGCCTGTGGAATAGATTGACCGTAAAAAGATTCAAATTGCGTAACATCGCCGCCCATCATTTGTAAAATTCGGTCAAATCGAGCATTCATTTGACCTTCAACTTCATCATCACTCACTTCAATACTATCTAGCCTCGATTGATTTAATAAAAGTTTCTGAGCCAAAATTTGTTCTAAGATAGTACATCTAGCCTCTGGTGGAATTGCTGTTTCCTGCTGACTAGCAGCATAAGCAAATTGTTCTTCTAGTTCAGAAAGTAAAACTAACTCTCCTCCAACTTTACTAATTACTTTATCTATAATAACTCCTTGACTAAAACCAAATTGGGCTACTAATAAAAAAGTAAAAACAAGAATGATACTATTTTTCATATTTTTAAGTAATGTCGAAAAAATAACTTAGCGTATATTTAAATTTTTTCGTTAATAACGATGAAATAATAAACCCGTCAAATTGGGTGGAGTTATTGTTTTACCGTTACCTAGTTCTAAAATGAACGGTTTAATTTTTAGTAATTTGAGCAAAAGGAAAAACCTTTATCTGACTAGATTTTTGCTCATATAAATCTTCCTTTTTTTCTTCGAGCAATTTTATCTTTCTTCTGTGCAAAATCACTTTTGCTGCCTGATCTTCTATATAGGATAAAGGTGCAATCTCTTTTCGATTAACGATTTCGTACAACCGAAAAAAGTAGAAAAAATCATTGTCTTGAATAGTAAAAGCTTTTCTACTACCAATATTATTAGTGTTAATAGCTCCTTTCGGAAGTTCTTTTGCAACAAAATCTACTTTAGACCAAATACTATCTGCTAATAAATACTCTTTGGCATTTTTATTACAAAGATCTAGCAATTTTTGGCGGTCTTCCATTTTATTTGCTTGCCAAAGGTCTCTTATTACAGGTAAGTCAGGAGCATCTTGCGGAATCTTGAGAAAATTGCAACGTACAATCGGCGCATCTAGTTGATATTGCTCTTTATTGCGCTCATAAAATTCATCCAGTTCTCGCTTTGTGATTAAGGAGTCCAAATCTTGTTCGACCAACATTTGTTCATAAGTATGCTGAACTAAAGATGCTCTATAATCTCTTACTAGCTCATCAATATTTAGGTCTTTAGGAATATTTCTCTCCGCTTCTTGCATTAACAAACTCTTCCTAATCCACCTTTCAACATAAGCATTGATAATCTTAACACTGTCTTCAAGATTTGTATCTTCGGGAAGCATTCCATCTAATTCGGAAAGATAAAGGGATTTATTCTGAACAGTTGCCAACACCTTATCTGTTACCACATCATCGGTAGGTGTAGTCTGGCAAGCAAAAAAGAAAATGCCTGCAAAGAGTAAAAACCAAACGTTAGTATGGTTTAGTGACATTTGTTTATAGGTTGTAATGCGGTGTACGGTTCACAATATACGGTTCACGATATTGCTAACCATGAACCATATATTATTTTACCATTTTACCGTCTATTTCTTAATTAAGCCTTTAAAAACTTTTTTATTGGTCTGTGTCTTATAAGCTTTCTTCAATTCTGTCAACCATTGCTTTTCTAAAAAGTCTTGATAATCTGCTACTACATATCCTCTTGCCTCATTTAATTTTTTAGTACTAGGTTCAAGAATTTTTTCCACTTTCATAAAAGTGATTTTTTTATTCTTTCTATCCATTTCCATTTTAGAAAGCGTTCCTGGCTTCCAATTTAAAGCGTCTATTTCTTTATTTCTACCTCGCTCTACAATCGTTTCCTGTTGAGAAACAGATTCTTTTCCATCTTTATTATATTTTGCCAAAACAGTCATTGGGTCATTCTTTTGGGAGAACTTTCCAATTTTATCTGACAAATGAGCCGCATCATTTAAGGTATAAGTACTAACAACTGCTCGTTTACCCCACTTATATTTATTCTTATTTTTATCATAAAATTTTCTTAAACCAGTGGTATCTTGAGAAGCTTTGTCCCAAACTTCACTTTTGGTAATTTCAAATAATAAAATCCCTTCCTCATATTCTCTCATCAACGCTTTAAAATCTGGGTATTTAGCTTCTAGATTTCGTTCTTCAAATTTTAAAGCCGTTGCTGAAACATAGCTATTATATAAACTTGTTAACGCATCTACTACCGTTCCTGATTTTGCCAATTGCATTCTCTTTCGAGATTCTTTTTGTAGATATGTTGTAAAATCAGCCATTGTATGCTGGTCTTTTCCTAAAGCAAAAATGACTTCATTAGAAGGGGTTTTAGGTGCTTGCCAACGGTAAGTTAAAAATTCTTTATCCAAACTAGCACCAAATCGACCAATTGGGCCATTCATAGCTTTAAATCCATTCTCGGTTTTTATTTGTTCTACCATAGCAGATTTAGCTAATTCAAACCGAGCATCTTTTTGGATTTTTGCTTTTAGACGAGCTTTTGCTTTCTCATAATCAGGAGTAGCTTTACGGCTAATTCTTTTAATAATATGCCAGCCTGCTAATGATTTTATAGGTTTTGTATAAGTACCATCTTCTGTCAATGCAAAAGCAGCATCTTCAAAAGCTTTTTCATATTTGCTAATTCCAAAAAATCCTACATAACCACCTTTACTAGCTGTTTTTTTATCAGCAGAATAAATTTTTGCTGCTTCGTCAAATTTATATCCATTTTCCAACTGTTGATAAACACTATCAATATCTGCTTTAGGATTCTGTGCATCTTTCCTTATCAAAATATGAGCAGCCTCCATTTCGCCTCTAGCAGTTCGCATATCATCCACTCGAATAATGTGGTAACCAATTGGCGTGCGAACTGGCTGCGAATGTTGTCCTTTCGACAAATCGTAAGCTGCAGATTCAAAATCGTAAAATCCATTAGGAAAGGGGGAAGTAAAATATCCTAAACTTCCATTATTAGTTTTAGCTGATTTATCATCAGATAGGGATTTAGCTACTTTAACAAAATCAGAACCACCATCTAATTTGCCTTTAATTTGCATAATTCGCTTATAGGCAAGTAAGGTATCTTGTGGCGTTGGATTCTTTTTAAGCGAAACCATAATATGACTAATCTTAACATCCTTTAAAGAACGGTCATAAGCTTCTCTTATCAACTTTTCTGTCACCTCTTTATCCAATAAATAAGAATCTGCTAATTGTTTTCGGTAACCAGCTAATTCTTGTTGCAAAGAAGGAATCGTATCCAATTGCATATCTTTTGCTCGTTGGACTTTCAATTTAAATTTAGTGTATAAATCTAAATACTCTTCCAAAGACGCCTTAGAAAAGTCGGCTTTATCTCGATTCGTTTTAGAATAAATATATAAAAACTCAGAAACGTGAACTGGGTTGTTTTTTACGGAAAAAAGGATAGGGTCTTCATTTTGTGCATTAATACTTGCAGGTAAAAACAAAGCGACCAAAACGAATAATACAAACTGCTTTATCATCTGAAAAAAAGGATTTAAAATAAATAGCCATTCTAATCTTAGAATTAAAGACTAAAAGGATACAAAATTAGCAAAATATAAGTGCAAAGTGGACTATTGCCACTTATTCTGATTAGACTTTAATGTATCTTTAACAAGTTAACTCCTAAAATAGATACGTTTTACCCGATTAGAGACACTTGTAAATACTTCATAGGGGATAGTTTCTAAGCAATTGGCTAAATCAACTACAGTTGGATACTCCCCAAAAATAAAAACTTCATCTCCAATTTTAACCTCAGGAATAGCTGTCACATCTATCATACACATATCCATACAAACATTTCCTATAATAGGTGCTTTCCTTCCTTGTACGGAAACTGCATACCTTCCGTTTCCTGCTTTTCTTGCTAAACCATCGGCATAACCAATATTTATTGTAGCAATTTTTTTTGTTTGGCTTATTTTCCCACTTCTATTATATCCAACAGTGTCTTGATTATCTACCTGTTTAATTTGAGAAATAGTAGCTTTTAAGGTATTAACAATTTTTAGTTGCTTTTGTACAATTTCGCTACCATCAATACCATATAACCCTATCCCCAAACGCACCATTTCAAACTGGTATTGTGAGAATCGAAGGATTCCGCTCGAATTTAGAATATGTCGGGCAGGTCGATAGGACAAATGATAACAAAGTTCTTCATACATTTCTAAAAAGTGAGCTACTTGAGTTTCGGTAAAGTCATCATGCATCGACCTATCACTTGCCGCTAAATGTGAAAAAATTGTTTTGACCAGAATAGAAGGATTATTTTTTAAAAGCGTTAGTAAATCAGTCAATTGTCCTTGCTCAAAACCCAAACGATGCATACCAGTATCTAATTTTAGATGTATCTCTATCCGTTCATTATTAGGTAAAAAAGTTATTAATTGAGTCAATAAATCAAGACTATAAATTTCTGGTTCTAAATTATATTGAACCAACGCCACAAAGCTGGCTACTTCTGGATTCAGTACAATAATTGGTAGCTGAATACCTGCTTTTCTTAATTCTATTCCCTCATCAGCGTAAGCAACTGCCAAATAATCTACTTTATAAAATTCCAAAATCTTTGCAACTTCTACAGCTCCACTTCCATAAGCAGAAGCTTTGACCATGGCAATTAATTTGGTATTGGCTTTTAAATACTTACCATAAACTTTTAAATTATGAGCAATCGCATTTAAATCAACTTCTAAAACTGTTTTATGTACTTTTTCTTCAAAACGATTGACAATATTTTCAAATTGAAAAACTCTTGCTCCTTTCAATAAAATAGTTTCTTTTTGAAAACTTTGAGGACTAAATTCCTTTAAAAAAGCAGCAGTGTCTTTAAAAAAAGCAACTTTAAAATGTGAAGGTAAGTAATTTTTTATCACCTCAATTTCTTGCCCAATTGCATATAATTGATTGACTTTTTTAGCCATTATCAACTTTGCTATTCGTTCATATAAAATTTGGGCAGACAAACCACTTTGTAAAATATCGGAAAGAAACAAGGTTAAGGATTGATTATCTGTCCGTTTAGTAGCAAAGCTTAAGGCCAACTCTAAAGACGTTAAATCAGCATTATAACTATCATTAATAATTGTACAGTTATTGATGCCTTTCTTTAATTCTAGTCGCATAGATACCACTTCTAAAAGCGGCATTCTTTTTTGGATATGCTCAAAAGAAACACCCAATAAAAGCATCGTTGCACAACAATGAATGGCATTTTCAATAGCAGCAGCATCTATAAAAGGAATATCAAAAGAAAAGGATTGTTCTTTATAAAGCGCTGTAAAAATGGTCTTGTTCCTATTTTTTTGGATATTTATAATCTGTAAATCAGCTTTCTTTCTAGCCGACCAAGTAAATAAGTTAGCTTGAAGTTTAGACGAGGTAATAATTTTATCGACTATCTTATTATCTATCCCGTAAATAAGCGTATCTACTTGCTTAAATAGCTTAATTTTTTCTTTTATTTTCTGTTTTTGAGAACGGAATCCCTCACTATGTGCTGCGCCAATATTCGTAAAAAGTCCAATAGTAGGGTGAATAACTTTCGCAATTTTTTTCATTTCTTTGGGCTGAGAAATTCCAGCTTCAAAAATGCCTAAATTTTGCGTCGTATCTAACTGCCAAACAGAGAGCGGCACACCAATTTGAGAATTATAACTACCAGGATTTCTCGCAATTTTAAAATCAGGATTGAGTAGCTGAAAAAGCCATTCTTTAACAATCGTTTTTCCATTACTTCCCGTAATTCCAATAATTGGAAAAGCAAATTGTCGTCGATGAAATGCTACTAATTTTTGCAAGGCATTTACTGTATTCTCAACCAAAATAAAGTTAGCATTCGGAAATACTAAATTCTTTAATGGCGCTGTAATAATGAAATTCCGAACTCCTTGTTTGTATAATTCTGGAATAAATTGATGCCCATCTTGTCTATTACTTTTAAAAGCAAAAAAAAGGGAGCTAGTAGGAAAGATTAACTGCCTAGAATCAATTAGAAGGCGCTCTATAGTGGTATCAAATATGTTTTGATTTAATAATTGTCCTTCTATTATTGTTAAAATATGTTGAATGGAATAAGTCATTATTGCCAGTTGCCAGTTATGAGTTGCCAGTTGCGGGTTACCAGTTACCAGTTTGGTTGATTGCAAACGGGTAACTGGCAACCCGCAACCCGCAACTGGCACTATTACAAATCAAATCCAATATCCTTTCGGTAATTTTTTTCATCAAATTCAATCAAAGCTGCATTTTTATTAGAAGTCGTCAAAGCTGTTTTAAAATCATCGCCATAAGAAGTAATCGCCAATACGCGACCACCATTAGTAATAATTTCATTACCCACTTGCTTCGTCCCCGCATGAAACAGGATACTATCTGTCACTTTCTCAAAACCTGTCATTGTCTTGCCCTTTTCATAAGCTTCTGGATAACCACCAGAAACTAACATAATCGTGGTTGCTGCTTTTTCAGAAATTTTTATATCAATTTCGTTTAATTTACCTTCAGCTAAAGCGATTAATAACTCTAAAAGGTCATTTTCTAACCGAGGTAGAACAACCTCCGTTTCAGGATCCCCCATACGGCAATTATACTCAATAACAAAAGGTTCTTCTCCGACTTTGATTAAGCCAATAAAAACAAAGCCTTTATATTCTAGTTCATCTTCTGCTATTCCTTTAACAGTAGGAATGATAATGCGTTGAGTTACTTTTTGCATTAATTCCTCATTGACAAAAGGAACTGGAGAAACAGCGCCCATTCCTCCTGTATTTAATCCTGTATCTCCTTCACCAATTCTTTTATAATCTTTAGCAATTGGTAATACTTGATAGTCCGTCCCATCTGTCAAAACAAAAACAGAGAATTCAATACCATCTAAAAAATCTTCAATCACTACTTTTTCACTTGCTGCTCCAAATTTACCATCTAACATAGCAGAAAATTCCATTTTTGCTTCTTCAACATCATTCAAAATCAGCACTCCTTTTCCTGCTGCCAAACCATCCGCCTTTAAAACAATAGGGGGCGTTTGTTGCTCGATATAAGCCAAGCCTTCTTGGAGGGTTGCTTGAGTGAATTCCTGATAACCTGCTGTCGGAATATTCCTTTTTGCCATAAAAGCTTTAGAAAAAGCCTTACTACCTTCTAGTTGCGCTCCTTTAGCAGATGGTCCGATTACAGAGATATGCTTTAGTTCCGCATCTTTTTTAAAGAAGTCATAAATACCAGCTACCAAAGGCGCTTCAGGACCAACTAAAACCAGTTGAATATTTTCATCAATGGTTAATTTTTTAACCGCCTCAAAATCCATGGGATTAATAGCTATATTCGTTCCATGCTGTTGTGTGCCAGCATTACCTGGTGCAATGTATAATTTATTGCAGAGTGGGCTTTGGCTAATTTTCCATGCAAAAGTGTGTTCTCTACCACCGCTTCCAAGAATTAAGACATTCATTTGAAATATTTTTTAAAATATAAGTTACTGTTAAAAGGAAGGCACAAAGATAGTTGACCCAACCGAGCATTGAAGTAAAAATTAAAGGAATTTAACCGAATCTGACATTATTTTTTAAAAAACGAAGGAGGTAAAATGAAACAATCCTAGCAATAAAACTTATGAATAAAGAATCGTTCTAATTAATAAGCATTTGTGACAATAATCCATCAAACTCAAAGAAAGAATTTCTTACCTTTGCAAGCTTATTCAATGACTAACCATAGGCTAATTTTCAAAAATCAGAACTGAGGGAGCAGGAAAAATATAACTTACCAGTTCTGCGGCTTTATTTTGCCCTTCTACTGGGTTACAAAAATACTCATTATGCTACAGCATAACTCCATTTTTTGCGCCTTGTACAAGAACAAACTAAAACCACATATTCTGACACCTTATTTATTTCCCGTTCCCTGAACTATCTTTTTGTTAAAAATTTACTATGAAAGTAACAGACTATTTTGATAATGCCAACGGCAATACGTTAATCTCTTTTGAAGTACTCCCGCCACTAAAAGGAGGAAGTATGAAAGCTATTTTTGACACTTTAGATCCTTTAATGGAATTCAAACCTCCTTTCATTGATGTTACTTACCATCGAGAGGAATTTATCTATGTTAAAAAAACAACAGGGTATTACGAAAAAACAGCCATTAGAAAACGACCTGGCACCGTAGGTATCTGTGCGGCGATTATGCATCGTTATGGCGTAGATGCTGTTCCACATTTGATTTGTGGAGGGTTCACCAAAGAAGAAACAGAAAATGTCTTAATTGATTTAAATTTTCTCGATATTAATAATGTCTTGGCACTAAGAGGGGATGCTAGAAAATTTGATGGAAAGTTTATTCCAGAAAAAGATGGGCATAATTATGCCTTGGATATGGTCAAGCAGATAGCGAATATGAATAGTGGGAAGTATTTAGATGATAATATAGAAAACGGAGAAAAAACAAATTTCTGTATTGGTATAGCGGGCTATCCAGAAAAACATTTTGAAGCACCTAATTTAGAAAGTGACCTAGCATTCGCTAAACAAAAAGTAGAAGCTGGAGCTAATTATATTGTCACTCAAATGTTTTTTGATAATAAATATTACTTTGAATTTGTCGATAGATGTCGAGAAATGGGAATTAATGTACCAATTGTTCCAGGGCTAAAACCACTAACTAAAAAATATCAATTAAATTCAATTCCTAGATTATTCCATTTAGACTTACCTCAAGAATTAGCAACCGCAATTGCCGCTGCTAAAGATGGAAAAGCTAGGAAAGAAGTGGGTATTGAATGGTCTATTCACCAATCAAAAGAATTAAAAGCTAAAGGCGTACCTTGTTTACATTATTATACGATGGGCGATGTAGAAACGATTAAGCGAATTGTAGAGAAGGTTTACTAAGAAATGATGAAATATAAATGATGAATTCGTTGTAACATGAAAATGGTTCTGTATTACAGAATTGATGTTCCTGAAAATCAACGAATACATTTTTAAATTATAATAAAAAAGCGACTTGTGGTTGATTGACCAAACAAGTCGCTTCTTTATGTTATAATTCAAATTCAGTATCTACCGATGCTATTAAAAAAAAACCATCGGCTCCTTGTTTTTGATAAAGTGGCATTAATAATAAACCATCTTTCACAATTTCTATTGGTCCTTTTCTATCAGCGGCTACAATCTCTCCTCTTTTAACCCTGTCAAAATTTTTATAACCTGGTTGCATCACAAATTCATCTGTTTCATTAATTGGATGTGTCATAATTAATTGGGAGACTTTTGGCAAACCTTCCGAAAATTCCATCAATAATTTATCATGCTGATTTTCCACATCTTCTGCACGCACACAACCAATCGTTCGCATACAATTAGTAATTGCAGCAATAGCTCGATTAATAGATAATTGTTCATTATGTTGTCCTGATTCAAAACAAACAGCGGTAGTAGGAACACCAATATTTTCTTGATTAAAATAATGCAAAGACGTTCCTTTTATACCTTTAAGTAAACCTCTAATAACAGGCGCATGTAATTCAATCCCTATTTTTAAACTTTCCTCATCATCTGTAACAACTGTAAATATCCCGCCAAATGCAGTAGTCGTGTGCAAATCTAAAAGGACTATTTTTTCGGGTTGGTATTCCGTTATTTCCTGATTAATCAAGTCCATTAGTTCTCGAATTTCCAAATCCTCAGCAGTTAATTTAGAAATATCCGTTTGCTGTACTCGAGTAACATTTGCCACTGTCCATTGTCGGTTTAAATCCTTTTCCAAATATCTTTTTCCTGCTTGAATAGCTCTCAAGTTACCTCTTAAACCTAGTAGTCGTCCTCTAAAATTAAAGCTAGGATTGGTAATAGGTTCAACCTCTAACATTTTAAACATTAATTCTAATGCCTTAGTGCCAGCAGGCTCATTCCCATGAATACTTCCTAGACAAATTAATAGTGTCCCTTTTACTGTTCCTTCGTATCTACCAATTATTCTTTCCAAATTTATTTATAGTTTAGCATCAGCTAATGGTTCAAGTCATAAATCCTCCGAAAGAATCGGAGCAGGCATTGTCTAACGAAAAATACACTCGATTAAACTATCAATTACTTATGATTTGAACCACTAATAACTCCGTTTCTTAGCGAATACTGAGCGTATTCAATTTCCTTTATTACCTTTCAAAATAACATTATCTATCAATCGAATATCTCCTGTCCAGACAGCTGCACAAACAACTACATAATCAGAATCTTCCATTCTTTCGATTGGCTGTAAAGTATGCCCATCAACGATTTCTAAATATTCTGGTCTAAAATCAGGCAATTGACTTAATTCAGTAATTGCTTTAGTTTCTGCCTCTTTGATAGATAATCCATCAACTATCCAATCATTCAATTGATGCAATATTTTAGCAATCTTAGGTGCACGCTGTCTATTTTCAGGCGTCAATCGAACATTTCTAGAGCTTAAGGCTAAACCATCTGATTCTCTAATAATCGGACAAACAACCAATTTAGTTTTAGCTTGCATTTGTTGTAACAGATGCTGAATCAAAGTAAACTGTTGAAAATCTTTTTGCCCCATATACAAGCTATCTGGTTTCACAATATCTATTAAACGATAAACAACTTCTACCACTCCATCAAAATGACCTGGACGAAACTTTCCTTCCATTACTTTATCTACCTGTCCAAAATCAAAAGTTGGAATATGTAAATTTTTAGGATATACGGCATCAACAGTTGGATAAAACAGCACATCATTTTCTAGATTTGCTAATATTTTAATATCTTTTCCTTCTGTCCGAGGGTATTTTTCTAGGTCTTTTGGATCATTGAATTGAGTAGGATTGACAAAGATGCTACATACGCAAATATCGTTTTCTAATTTTGCTTTTTTGATTAAAGAAGCATGACCTCGATGTAAAGCCCCCATAGTTGGTGCAAAGCCAATTCTCAAGCCTTCTTTTCGTTTTTTTTGTAGAAATTTTTGTAATAATTCAACACTTTTAAATAATAGCATAGTGGAAATTTATCTTTATTTTTTGAGTATTAGGGACATAAATTTAAGGCATACAAAGAATAAATTTATCAATTTTTTGGCATTTTAAAATAAAATTCTAAAAAGTTGGTCAATTTATTCTTGCCCCACTACCAAGCTGTAAAATGAGTAAATGAATTGTAAAAAAGCACCATTTTGATTAAAAGCAATCTCAAAACGATCTATTAACTAGAGTTTAACGCATTTTGCCGCTCAGAAACTAACAGAAAGTGCCTTTTTTATGTTATTTTTGCATTTCTGTTTGAAATGAGATGAACTAAAATTTGGGGTAACAAATGTGTTAAAAGCCCAATATTTGTATGAAAAGTCATTAACAACAGTAAAAGAAAATTCAAAATACAATGATAAAATTCAAATTCAACAACACACTACGATTTTTTGATTTTGAAGGTATTCATTTAATTTGATTTTCAAGTATTACTTGGTTCATCAAAGGTTAACATTTTATTGGAATATAGACTTTTGAGAAACCACATTTGTTCAATTAAATAATTGGTTTGAATGAGTAAGACGAAGGTTTTGATTGTAACCCAGGAGATGAACCCTTACACGGTCGCTTCTGAAATTTCTGAAATTGCAAGAAGATTACCTCAGCATATTCAGGAACAGGGCATGGAGATTAGAATTTTAATGCCCAAATTTGGCACTATTAATGAGCGCAGACATCGTCTTCACGAAGTAGTCCGTCTCTCAGGAATGAATATTATCGTTGATGATGATGACTTTCCATTAATTATTAAAGTTGCTTCTGTCCAAGGTGCTAGAATGCAAGTTTACCTCCTTGATAAAGAAGATTTCTTTAAGCGCAAAGCTACCTTCGAAGATGCTGATGGCAATGCCTTTAAAGATAATCCTGACAGAATGATTTTCTTCTGTAAAGGGGTAATCGAAACAGTAAAGAAATTTGGATGGGCACCGGATATAGTCCACTGTCACGGCTGGATGACTAGTTTAATCCCTCTTTATTTGAAAACGGCTTATAAATCTGAGCCTTTATTCCAAGATTCAAAAGTCATAACTTCTGTATACTTTAATCAAGTAGCAAATGTTTTTTCTGAGAATTTTATTACAAAGGCTTCTATTAATGATTTAGAAGCAGCAGACTTAGCAGCTTTTGGTTCCGATGAAATTTCCTTAGTAAACGGAGCAGTCTCTTTTTCAGATGCCTTAATCATTGGAAGTGAAGGTTATGAAGATGATATTGTAGATACTGCAAAAGAAAAAGGAAAGCCTATTTTAGAACACCAAAGTCCTGAAACGTACTTATCTGCTTATGTTAACTTTTACAAATCACTACTAGAACAAGAAGAAACTGTATCCTAGCGGATATTATTATACTTTTATTAAAACGAGGAATAATGAGCAATCAATAAGCATCATTATTCCTCGTTTTATTTTATACCAGCTTAAAAATCATAACTAAGTACTTCCTAACTTATTTTTCCTTAATGCTATGTTAATCTTATTTTAAGATTAGAATGAATTAGTCCTTAAAATAAAAATAAGCAGTACCATTGTATACTTTTTCAAGGAATAAATCTCTCAAAGAAAAGAGCGCTTCATCCTATAATCGAATTTACTAGCAATAACCATGAGGTATAAAAGTTTTCAACTATTCTTAATAATGGCAGTTGCCGTTTTATTTTCTTGTTCTGATCCAGCATTAATTGGTTCAGAATTACTACAAGAAGATCAAGCTAATTTACAATTTACTAGTGATATTCCCATTCAGGCAAAATCGTTTAATGGCGAAGCACTTCAAACTTATAGTCCATTTGCTGCTTTACAGTTAAGTAGGCATTTATTTGGAAATTACGAAGATCCCTTAATGGGCATAACTGAAGCAAGCATTTATACACAAATTGCATTAGGAGCGCAAAGTCCTCCTAATTTTACCATTAGAAGCTTCGATTCAATTGTACTTAGTCTAGCCTACGATACACTTGGAGGCTATGGAAATATAGAGGAAGAATATGGGCTAGAAGTTTATCAGCTAACAGAAGATTTGTCTAATATAGCGGACTATTTTTCTGATCAAACTTTTACGACTAACGATACTGCTATTGGTTCGCTTAATTTCATTCCTACTTTTAATCAGCGAGTAAGCATTAGAGAATATACTACTAATAAGGTCGATGGAGATACCCTCTCCGCAGATCCACATGTAAGAGTTCATTTAGATCCTGATGCACTTACGCCTATCTTTGGTGATACTTCTATTTATGGAGGGAATGTCGCTTTTCAAGATGTTTTTAAAGGAATTCATATTCGTCCTACAACCGCTACTAATGCAGGTTTATTGAGTTTTGATTTTAGTAATACAATTAGTCGCATTAGTCTTTATTATAAAGTTGGAGGAGAGTTTCATGAATTTCAACTTGATTTCAATGCTGGAAATGCAAGAATTTTAAGCTTCGCTAAAAATCAAGAAGGTGCATTTATCGAACCATTTTTATCAGGTAATTCAGATAGTTTATTATTTCTTCAGGGAATGGCAGGTGCAAATACAGAAATAACTTTTCCTAATTTAGAAGGTCTTGAAAACATAGTCGTGAATAAAGCAGAATTGGAACTAACCCTTGCTAGTATTGATGGAAATAATACCACACTTTATCCGCCAACTCAACAATTAGTTGCTTCTCAATTAAATAATGTTGATAAAGAGATTCTACCTGATGTACGATCAGCACTCTTTGCAAATGCTCCTATAAGAACAGAAGTTTTTGGAGGTATTCCTGTAATTGAAATAGAAAATGGTGTGACACTTACTAAATATAAAATAAATATTTCAGGTTATTTTCAACAAATTATAGAAGGTACTTCAGTTAATGGATTTAACCTTTCTTCTGGTGTTGAACAAAATAGTTTTTACTTCCAATTACCCCCAAAACCTTCTGATCCTTCCAGAGTCGTTTTCTATGGCCCTAATCATCCTACACACCCATTAAAATTAAATCTAACCTATACTAAATTGTAAAACAACAAATAACGTTATACTGCATAGATAGTGTTAAAAAGAAGAATATATTTTTTTTTTAACACTATCTTACTTACTTTTGTATAAAGTATATCAAAACACAACTCCCTCAATTAAAATTTACCATCCCCCTAAATGATAATTATGTAATAATTATCAACTATATCTATTTTATCTTCTAATCATTTTTCGAAGTAAGTACTTTTTAAAATGAATCATTTTAATAGTAAAACAGTATAATTTAGATAGTGCGTATTTAATCTCCTATTAAAAGCACTTTGGGCTAAAAATCGCTGTTTCTCCTTTTATACATTTTATAAAAAATATTATTAAACCAAATAATCCCCAACATTATGTGTGGAATCGTAGCCTATCTAGGCAAAAAAGAGGCATATCCAATTCTAATTAAAGGACTCAAAAGATTAGAATATAGAGGCTATGACAGTGCAGGTGTTGCACTACTAAATGGACAACTAAACGTTTATAAAAGAAAGGGTAAAGTCCAAGATTTAGAAAATTTTGTTGGTCAAAAGTCAACGCATGGCAACATTGGTATTGGACATACTCGATGGGCCACTCATGGGAAACCAGATGACACCAACGCTCATCCACATACTTCTAGTAGTGGACGTTTAACTTTAGTACACAACGGCATTATTGAAAATTATGCAGTATTAAAAGAAGCATTAAAAAAACTAGGTCATACTTTTCATAGTGAAACAGATACGGAAGTACTAGTTAATTTAATTGAAGAAGTCCAAAATGCAGATGATTTATCTTTAGAAGAAGCTGTTAGAGTTGCTTTAACTAAGGTAGTTGGTGCTTATGCTATTGTAGTATTGGACAGAAACGAGCCAGATAAATTAGTCGCAGCACGCATGTCCAGTCCTTTAGTCGTTGGTATTGGAGAGGATGAATTTTATTTAGCTTCTGACGGTACGCCTATTGTAGAATATACCAAAAAAGTAATTTACTTAAAGGATGAAGAAATTGTAACTGTAAAAAGAAACGGAGGCATTTCCATTAAGTCAATTAACAATGAACTGCAAACACCATTCATCCAAGAATTGGAAATGGAAATTGAAGCATTGGAAAAAGGAGGTTATGATTATTTCATGCTAAAGGAAATACATGAGCAAACACATACCATTGAGGAATGTATGAGAGGGCGGTTAAATGTAGAAGAAGGTTGGGTTCATTTAGGAGGTGTAAAACAACTGCAAGAAAAAATGCTCAATGCAGATAGGTTCATCATTGTTAGTTGTGGAACATCATGGCATGCAGGCTTAATTGGAGAATACTTATTCGAAGATTTAGTAAGAATTCCTGTTGAAGTGGAGTATGCGTCTGAGTTTCGATATAGAAATCCCGTTATTACGGAGAAAGATGTAGTAATTGCCATTTCTCAATCAGGAGAAACAGCTGATACCTTAGCTGCTTTAAAATTAGCCAAAGAAAAAGGAGCCGCTACTTTTGGAATCGTTAATGTAGTAGGTTCTTCCATTGCTAGATTTACAGATGCTGGTTGCTATATACACGTTGGTCCTGAAATTGGTGTTGCGTCTACCAAAGCCTTCACAGGTCAAGTGACCTTATTAACCATGTTAGCATTAATGTTTGCAAAGGAGAAAAAATCTATTTCTGATGCTTATTTTAATCAATTAGTAACAGAATTAGCCAAAATTCCAGAAAAGGTAGGCGATGTATTAGCCATCAACTCACAAATACAGTATATTGCAGGTGAAATTAAAGATGCACCCAATGCGTTATACTTAGGGCGAGGATATAATTTCCCTGTTGCCTTAGAAGGTGCATTGAAATTAAAAGAAATTTCTTATATCCACGCTGAGGGTTATCCTGCCGCTGAAATGAAACATGGTCCTATTGCTTTAATAGATGAAAACATGCCAGTCGTTGTAATTGCCACTAACAAAAGTGCTTACGAAAAGATTGCTAGTAATGTACAAGAAGTTAAAGCTAGAAAAGGAATCGTTATAGCAGTTGTTGCAAAGGGCGATACAGAAATTAGCAAAATAGCAGATTATGCTATTGAAATCCCTGAAACGGAGGAACCATTAACACCATTAATTGCATCTATTCCGCTTCAATTATTATCTTACCATATTGCTGTTATGCGAGGTTGTAATGTTGACCAGCCTAGAAATTTAGCTAAATCAGTTACCGTGGAATAAGATAATTTATACAGAATTAATCACTAAAGATATGATGATAGACAATGCTTTAAATATGGAGTATAATTCTCAAAGAGAATTATTAATTATTCCTGAATATGGACGAAATGTTCAAAGATTAATCCTTCATGCAAAAACAATTGACGATGATGAGTTACGACAGGCTTTTGTAGAAAGAATGATTGATTTGATGTACCAAATGCATCCTCAAAATCGAAACATTGAAGACTATAAAGAGAAATTGTGGAAACATATCTTTAGAATAGCAAAATACGATTTAAAGGTAACACCGCCGAGTGGAATTATTCCTACACCTGAGGATGTGAAAAAGCGACCTGAAATAGTACCATACCCTAAATCTGAAGCTAGGTTTAGACATTATGGAAATAATGTAACACAACTAATTAAAAAAGCCATTACTATGGAAGAAGGCCCTATTAGGGCAGGCTTTACTAAAGTTATTGGTTCTTATATGAAGTTAGCTTATAAGACTTGGAACAGAGAGCATTTTGTAAGTGATGAGGTGATTAAGAATGATTTATTGACGCTTTCAGAAGGTAAATTAATCTTAGCCGAAGAAATATCTATTGATAATTTAGCAGATGCTAGAAAAAGAAAGAAAAGCAACGACCGAGATTATCGAAACGATAGAGATTATCGCGACCGTGGAGACCGAAATGACCACCACAGAGGAGGTGATCGTTATTCCAATAAGCGAAGAAATCATGGCGGCGGTAGAAGAAGGTAGATAACTTTGACAGTATACAGTCAGCAGTGGCAGTAAGCAGTAAGCAGTTAAGCCTTGATTTTCAATGCTTAAATTTTGCCTAAACACAGTTATTTGAACAGTCTCCTTACTATAAAAAACAAAGCCTCTTATGTTTTTACATAAGAGGCTTTATTTTTTAATAATTAAGTAGTCAGACAAAATTAAGCTAACAAGTTGTGTTCAAAAGATAGTCGTTTATTTTTGTCACAGTCTTACTGACTGACTACTATTTGTATTCGTATAATCGCTTTAATCGCTTTTCTACGTCTTCTACTGTTTCTTCTTGCTTAGCAATTTCCTTTACTTTATTCTTTTGATTTTTCTCATTAGTCACAATTTTTTCTTTCGAATCTTTTATGGTCTTCTTAGCGTTATCTATAGTTCTTCTGAGTTTCTTTTCTTCTTTTTCTGCCTTTTTTTGAACAATCTTAACTTCCTTGACTTTTTTCTCTTCTCCTCTAATAGATTTTTTAACAACCTTCTTTTCTCCCTTAGAGGTCACATTTGAGAGCATTTCTTCTAAACTATCTTTTTGTATAGCGAAAAAATCTTCTGCTATTCGGACATTTTTAACAGCTACTTGCTGATCTTCCGCATTTTTAACTAACCCTTGTTCTGAATTTTCTATATCCTTTTCCGCATTTTTTATATCGCTGTGATAACCATCATTATCTTTCTTTAATTTTTTCAAATCTTTCTCCAATTTCCCTAAAGTCTTTTTCTCTCCGCTTAATTCTTGTTTTACCGTCTCAATTCTAACTTCTAAAGCATATTCATTTAATATCTTTTCTGCTTCTTTATAGGCATTCGGATAATCCATAGAAGATAAATAGCCTTCCTCCATTGGAATCCAAAGTGACAATTCTACATCATCATTATTACTCTGAACTTGTGTATAAATTGTTAAGGGTTCACTTCCTCCAATACCAACAATTTTGCCACCTGTAGTTTTCCATTCTTCTGCTTTTCTATTCTTTTTCGTTTTCCCCTTAAACTGTCTAGCATAATTTTTCCATACTTTTTCTGAAATTTTAGTTGTAGTAGTTGGAATATTTACGATTATTGCATTGTGTATACCTTGACTCATTGCTTTTTCTTCTTCAGAAACTTGAGCAAAAGTTATTGTCAATATTGATATTAATAGTAGAAAAACCAGTTGAAACTTCTTTTTCATTTTTTCAATTTTTGTTTAAAAAATAACTTTTTTGTAGAAATAAAAAGTTGAATCTAATCACTTTTTATATTTACAGAACACTATTAAGACGATTCTGTGCGTCAATAGACACATTTTTTTAATATTTTAACTTTTAGCTAAAGTCAATTTCCGTATTATCTCCAATATTCAAGCTTTGCCGCAATCCTGTAATCCCCGCATCGTTCCCTACTACTGAATTTTGTAAAATAACTTCCTTAATAGCTGCATAGTTTCCGATGATAGAGTTTTTAACAATTGAATCATTAATTCTAGTATTATCACCAATAGTTACATGAGGTCCAATAATAGAATTTCTAATGTCACAATCTTTTCCAATGCTAACAGGATTGATAATAATCGTATGATCATAAGGAGGTAAATTGGCAGATGCGTATCCCTTTTTGTCTAGAAGCGTCGCATTCGTTTCTAGTAAGATAGAAATTTTTCCACAATCATACCAATTATTGACACCTATAGTGCTAAAAGAAATGCCTTTTTCTATCATTCTCATTAGGCCATCTGTTAATGGAAATTCTTCTCCAGTTCTAATATTATTCTTGATGTTATGACTTAAGGCTTTTAATAATACTGGAAGTTGCTTGACTTTATATAAGCCAACCATTGCTAGGTTGGATTTAGGAATTTTTGGTTTTTCAACCAACCGTATGACCTTATCTTTTTTATCAAATTCAACAATACCAAAATCTCTAGGGTCGTCTACCTTTCTTATCGCTAAACAAGAGTGCTTGGTTGCCATAAAAGCTTTAAAGTCAATGTCTAAAATGGAATCTCCAAAAACTATAATTGCTTCGTCTACGCCTTTCAATACTTTTCGTGCGGTCCAAATAGCATGACCTGAACCATATCTTTCTTTTTTAAAAACAAATTCTTTTTCTAAATGAGGATATTGTTCTTCTACATATAATTTTATCTTTTCACCTAAATAACCAATGATGAAAACAAATTCTGTCACCCCAACTGCTACCAACTGGTCAATAATAAAAGAAATAATAGGCTTACCCGCAATAGGAATAAGCGGTTTTGGTTGTGTATAGGTTAAAGGTCTTAAGCGCGTTCCTGCGCCAGCTACTGGTATAATGGCTTTCATTATTTTTTCTTTAGCGATAGATTAATAGCCTGAATGTCATTTCTATCTTCCTTATGTCAAATAATCACTTTATTTATATCCTGAACCGATTACTATCTAGTTTTAACACCAAACCAATCATTAAGGAAAAAATTAATAAAGAAGACCCTCCCTTACTAATAAACGGTAATGGAATCCCAATAATGGGCATTAACCCCATCGTCATACCAATGTTAATAAAAAAGTGGATAAATAGTATTCCTGCAATGCCATAGCAGTAAAAACGGGAAAAGTTAGAACGTTGCCGTTCAGCTATCATAACTAGGCGGTAGAGCAATAGAAAGAATAAAACCATAATAGAAAAACTACCTGCAAAACCTTGTTCTTCTCCAATGGTACAAAAAATAAAATCAGTAAATTGTTCTGGTACATATTCCAATTTAGTCATCACTCCTTGTAAAAATCCCTTCCCATAAGGACCACCTGAACCAATCGCTATCTTTGATTGATTTAAGTTATAAGAGGCCCCACGAGGGTCACTTTTACTTGGATTTAACCAAACATTAATCCGTTCTTGTTGATGTTTTTCTAAAACATTATTAAATGCATAACTGGCCACAAAAACTAGCATACTTCCAGCTATCAATCCCCCCACCAAAACCATCACTAATCGTTCTTTTCTATTTTGCCATTCCATCCAACTATAACCAGCAAAAACAACTAAAGCCAATGGCAATGCGTATTTTATGAGTCCTAAATGTGTTAAATAAGTAGTTCCTGCTGTTACAGTTAAAGCGAACAAAATAGCATTCCTTTTCTTTTTGAAGCCCAATGACAAGGCTAATATCATTGCCAAGGCTAAACCTAAAACAATATGTAAGGCAGGATACATCAAGGCTAAGATAAAAACAGTTCCAACAAATGCTCCAATAATATAAATATTGGCACTTAATCCAGCCCGATACAACATAATCATAAAAGAAGTGAAGACTAAAGCAGAACCAGCATCAGGTTGTAATAAAATCAAAAACATCGGCACTATAAATAATCCTATAGCGATTATTTGATGTTTAAGTACTTCCATAGAGGTACTAAAAGAGCTCAAATAACTACTCAACGCCAAACAAGTACCTAACTTAGCTAACTCTGAGGGTTGGAAAGAAACACCAGCAAAAATAAACCACGAATTAGCACCATTTATCTTTTTCCCGAAAAAAAGGACTAAAAATAAAAAGATGAGTCCTACAATGTAGAATAAATAAGAGAAGGTTTGGAAAAACTTCCAATCTATAAAATAGAGTAGAAACATTGTCAAAAAGGAGAGTCCTATCCAAATAGTTTGTTTACCAACAGGTCTACTTAGAAAATCATTAATCCCATGATACCCTTCCTCATAACCTACTGTAAAAATCATTAACCAGCCTACCAGCACCAAACATAAGTAAAGCGAGAAAGTCGTCCAATCCAAACCACGATTAATACCAGTTGGTGTAAATCTCATTTTATATTCTAGAGTTTAATAATTCACTTGTATTAATTTTATCTTTAGCCAGATAAGCGTCTGGATAATAGATTTTAAGGCTATTAAGTGTTCGAGTCGCTTCCAATTTAGTCGCAAATGCACCTGCTCTTAGTCGATACCAAGGACTAGCATGCACCCAATCTACTGGAATATTCGGATACCGATTAATAAAAGTGCCTCTAGCTCCCTCTAATTTACTTCTATCCGTAGTGGCAAATAATTGAATCCGCCAACCATTAATCGTTAGTGTTGCTCTATTTAGTTCAATATGCTTATCCACTAATTGAGTAATCGCAGGTGTTTCGTTGACAATAATATTTTGTCCAATAGCTAAACAACTTATCGTTAATAAAGCTACTAAAGTGATGGCAATTTTTTTCATGGCTATCAATGCTTTAAATTTTCTGTATTTGTTCCCAAAGTTAAGGTTAAACAGAATACCGCAAAACAAAATGGATAGTTTATTTTTGTAGGAAAGAATACAGGTAGGGAAATCAGTCGTGGTTTAAGGCAGAAATTCTCTTTTTAAGCAATTGAATTAATTTTGCTAATCTTTATCATCTAGTGAAAAAGATACTATTTCACTTTTTTCTAGTTGTTTGATGGATTCTTCTAAATGCTTTCTACTCGCCTCAGTCAATAATAGATAAGCTGTTTCGTCTATTTTTTTGATTTTTTTTCTTTTTTAGTCATTTTTTGAATCTGTTTACATTAAGAAAGTTAAGTTTATTGGCAATTTCTAATAATTGGAATAGGAGGAAGTCCATTGATGCCAATTAATTTTCCATCAAATCGAAATGGTTTAAGACCTAGTAAAAAGTCTAATTTATAAGACCTAAAACTATTATCATTTTGTAGTTTACCCGCACATAATATTAGTTCTATTTTAAAGTCAAAAGCTTCGTTATAGAAATAATCCCTAAATCTATTACTCATAAAGTCATAAAGCGTAGTCTCAAATTTCTCTCTTAAATTTTTTGGATTTATAAGTCTTGCTCGCTCTACATTTTTCAATTCAACTAAAGATAATTTATAGGTATTATCACCACAGAATTGGATAATCAGGCAATCAATGGAAGCTGGTGTTTCTGCTAGATTTAAGCCATTATAAAAATCATCTACTTTTAAAACGATTGTTGTATTTTTATCAATTGATTCTTCAAAATCGACACATAATCCCTCATCCTCACATTCTGGTCGAATATGTATTTGGAGTACTTCATCTTCATTTAGTAAGTTTATCAATTCCATTAAGCCTTAATTTTGGTTTTCATAGATTTTGAGTCTTTCATTATATAATTGTTCTGCAACAGGAACAAAATTATCATCTTCCATTCCTTCTTCGGTCAACTCACTTTCTTCCTTAACAATACTACCTTTTTCCGTATGAATTATGTGGTAATTGGCTATTCTGTCTGTAGCTAATTCTTTACTCAAAATCAAATTATTGACTTTATTAAAAATGTAATTGCTATGGGTAGTTAAGACAATTTTTATATTATGCTTAGTTAATCTAGCAAAAATATCTGTTAATAAGATTTGTATTTCTGGGTGGAGGTGGGCTTCTGGTTCTTCTATAAAGATTATTTTTGCTCGGTTTATCTTATCTCTTTCTTCTCTAATTTTTCGATAAGATGTAAGTCCATTTTTTAGTATAAGTTTTTCATTAATTATATATTTGAGATAAGCTACAATAGGAGCAATCTCGGAAACCATAGAAGAGGTTTCTCCTAAATCTAACCTTAATTTTAATTTTTTATTAAAATATTCTAATTTTTTATTTTCGTTATTAAATTCTATTTGTGCATTTAGAATTTTTTCTTCAATTTCTTTTGCAAAACCATAATAAATATCTGTTGTCTCTTTACTGATTCTTATAGTTGATAAGTTCAAAAAATAGTCAGACATTGGTTCTGATAGAGCAGGAATCTCTATATTACCCTTTATTTGATGCCTTAATTGAGATAATCGAGCGAAAATAGAACTAAAAATACTCATTGCTTCATACAGGCCTGAACGAGATGCAGGTAAGAAAAATACATCATTGCACCTATTTGAAATTTTTGAAAAATTATTATGCAAAAGTAGCATAGCTTCTTTGTAAAGCTCTACTTCTAAATTCATTTTGGACTTTTCGAGCTTATTTTTATCAAAATAAAACTTTATTTCTTCATCTTTTGAAATAGATTTTTTGTTAGCGACTAATTTGACTGAATAACCTTTTGGTAATTTTAAACCATCAATACTTAATTGATTAGAAGAATCAAGTTTAATAGAAAAAGAAAGCGCATCTAAAAAAAGAATTATCTCAAAATCTTCTTGTGAAAAAGAGTTTTTTAAACTTAAGGAATTAAAAAAGGTATTTCTGAATGATTCTGAAAAATGAACTAAAAATGAATTTGTTAAAAAATATGTTAATAATTGCTCATAATCACTTTTGATAGATATTGATTGTTGCTTATTATTAGTTAACTTCTCCGTATGAAGACTTATTTGCTTTACTTTATTTATAGAATTAATATCATCGTGACCTAATGATAATCTAGGTAATTCATCAATAACATTAAGAATCGTTTTCAATATCAAATAAACAACAGATATAGCATAAGACTTCCCAATATTATTCTTCCCATACAATACATGCAAATCTTTCTCTAAATCAAAAGAAAAACTACTAATTGGACCAAAGTTTTTAATATGTATTTTCATTAAGTCTATTTTAGTGCTACTTTTTCAAATAAAGATAAGCAAATTTTATTACTTTCTTTTACTCCTCATATTTAGTAATTTATCTCCATATCTTTCTTGAACTAATTCTTCTAGTTCTTTTCGACCTAATTTAACTTCTAAAAAAGAAACCTCACAATTTTCACGCATATAATCATCAAGCTTTCGTTCTATCCTCTCAGAAAATTTCCGCTTAGAATTAGCTTTATTATAATCCATACTATCTGAATAGAGGTATTTTCCTAAACTTCTTCTAAATGTATGATTATACGTTTTCAATAGATCGTTCATTCTTTTGTAAATATTCCCTGTTTCTCCAACATATTTCACCTCTCCATTTATTCTTATCAAATATACTCCCGCAGTCTTTCTAATCTCTTGTAGCCATATTTTACTAGCATCAATTTTTATCTTTCTTTGCTCAAGAAGCCGCTGATATAAATTGTTCAAATATTTATCTTCATCCATTTTTTACTGCATTTAATCCACCAAAAAAATAGCATTCCCCATAACAAAAGCTCCCTGCTCCCAAAAAGCCCGATACAAAGGATTATCCACCAAATAAACCACATTTCCTCTCCCCATAGATTGCGTGGCCAAAACCACTGATTCTTCTACTTGTTTCATCGCTTTTGAACCAACAAAACCAGCAGACATAGGCGCTTTATCAATATACCCAACATTCCATAAGTCTTCCCTAATTTCGTAATTTCGATTCGTTGTTTTTAATGTAAAATAGTAGTTAGGTAAACCATAAGCTAACGGATGCGTGTTATCGACTTTCGTTTTGAAGATAGCACCGGGAATAAAGCTTTTGATAAACTCTCTTTCTTGATCCGCATATTTTTTCACCTTCTCTGCTACTGCATCTACCTTTTTCTTATCAGGAGTTTTGCTTTTAATTTTAAAGCCTGTTTCTCCTGCTATACTGCGAATCGCACTACCCATCGCAATTAATTTACCACCACCTTTTACCCAATCTCCTAATTTATCTGGAATACTAGAATAACGTCCATCTGTCAAAATAACTGTATTAAAATCCGTTAAATTGGTGCTATTTAATTGGTTACTTTTTATCGCTACAAAAGGATATTGAATCGTATTTTCAAAATAATGCCACACTTGCCCATAAGCATTGGTACTTACTCTATCCCCATAAACCAATAATACTTTGGGCGCATCCAATAAATTCATTTGTCCTGAACCAAAATCTGCTCCACTTTGAGAAAAACCTGTTGTCGTAGTCGTTAATTTTCGTTGGAATTCATAAGCAGTTGCTTGAACGGCTTGATTAAATCCGCCTTGCACATGTTTATTATCTGCTCGATTGACCAATAAAGTACCAGGTGGATATTTTTGTCCATTCATCGTAAATGGATTACTTGCACAACGTACTCTAACACCTCTTTTCATTAACGCACCCAAAAAAGCAGCATCGTCTAAAGATTCCCATTTAAAAATATAACTGTATGGATTATCATCAATCATTTGTGGCATTGGCGTCGCAAAATCATAAGAGGCATCTAGTTGGATTTTTTGCGTACTAGCATAAGCTTTCAAACCATGAGCATAAGGCAATGACCAAGCAGTAATATCATAAGTAATCGAATCTTCTACAAACGTTTCTGGCTCAAATAATACTTGTGTTAAAACAGACATGGGTTGGTAGGCACTAATCACTAAATCATTGCTACCCAATCTTATTTCTGTTTCTTTTCCTGTTGTGTAATCAAATGCCTTCATTCTTTGTCCTTTAGTGCTTCTACCATATTGGATTTGATGTAAGTCCAGTAATTCGGTCATTCGCTTAATTTTATCCAAAGAATTATCGCCTGTAATAACAAAAGTGGTATATTTTCCAGCTGGTTTTTTAATCGTATTTTGAAAATAATTGGTAAAATTATCCGCTATTCTTTTCGCATTCGTCGCACTCATTTCAATAGTTGATAAAGCTGTCGTAGTATGGTGATTGATTCTATCAATTAATCTTAAAGTATCTCCATTGGCTAAATCAATCCCTTTTCCTGCCCGTCCATGTCCTGCTTGCTCGTAGGTCATCCCAATCGAGCCATTAAAAGTTGGGTAAGTATCTCCATAACTTGGGTATAGTAAATCAAAGCGTTCTTTCGTAAAATACATCCACCCCTCTTGGTCAAAATATTTGGCGTTATTTTGTCCAATTTCGGTCTGAAATCCTTTTTGGAAATCTGTAATGTATTCATGGTAAGGCGCTGCAGCTGGGGCAAAATAATAGGGGCTATTATGACCTTGTTCGTGAAAATCGACATGAATATGCGGCATCCACTGACGATAATGAGGAATTCTTTGCTGGCTTTCTACTTGTGTTGCCCAAGCCCAATCTCTATTCAAATCAAACTGATAATGATTAACTCGACCACCTGGCCAAGGTTCTTGGTGTTCTCTAGAAATTGGATTGGTGGTTAATATTTTATTAGATACATTTCTATTCCAATCCGTATATCGAGAGTAACCATCTGGATTTACGGTTGGGTCAATAATGATTACTGTATTCTCTAACCATTTAGCAGCATCCGCATTTGTTCCATTCGCTAATTCATATAAGGTTTTTACGGCGGCATTCGGAGAACTCGCTTCGTTACCATGTACCGCAAAACTTAACCAAACAATGGCTTGATTATCATCGGCTGCTTTCCCTTCTATCAATCCCGTTCGCTTTAGATTATTGGTCCGAATTGCTTCTAAATTAGCGATATTTTTTTCAGAAGAAACAAAAGCTAAAACCAATGGTCTGTTTTGATTAGTCCTGCCATATTCCACAAATTTCACTTGCGCACTATTTGCAGCAACATGTTCAAAATAATCAACAATTAAATAATGTGGATAAAAATTACTACCTAATTCTTCTTTAAAAAAATCATCTGGAGATTGGATTTGGCTAAAAGCACAAACAGTAAATACCAAAGATAATACAAGGGAGAGGAATGATTTCATGTCTAAAATATAACCCAGATTTTAACTTGGGGAATGGTTAGGAATAGTAGGCAATTGCCTATGTGACGTACAAAATTAAGATAATAAAAAGGATAAATAAAAAATCCGTGGGGAAACTGAATTCATGGGAACAAAATAGATGCCCCACGGATTTGATTTCCCCACGGATTCCTTACTTTTTATTTAAGCTGTATTTTAAGTACCTACAACCAAATACTCGACACTTTATGATGGGCTCTTTTTCCACTATAAGCATCCCATCCGCAAGCGGTTCACTAAGAAATAAGCACTCCTGTCCGTAAACGGTTCACAAACGGTGTTTGCTCATCCCGAAT
>JBGCFJ010000282.1:0-7446 GCA_045106885.1 Saprospiraceae bacterium | reverse complement strand
CCAATAATTGCACCATCATAGGTAGCGCAACTGTAATAGAAACGCCTACATTGGAAATGCCACAAGTATCCTGTGGAACTATTACTGGCGATGCCATTACCTTTATCTGGGCTGATCAAGTTGCTGCCAATGGATTTGAAGTAAATGTAGACAATGCAGGTTGGATAAGCCCATCCGCCCCTTTAGCACATACCGTAAGTGGCTTGTCTTTAGGAGAAACCATTAACATAGAAGTTAGAGGTATAGGTGCTTGTAATCCGCCAACTGGAACAGTATCTTGTACTACAATTGATTGTAGTATCATTGACCTTTCTTCCGAAGTACAACATGTATCTTGTAATGGTCAGAATGATGGCAGCTTAACAGTAACGGCAATGGGGGATAATGCGCCTTTTCAATATGACTTGAATGGAACCACGAATACAACGGGGATTTTTGATGGATTGCTTGCAGGGGATTATACTGTAATGGTTACAGATGCTTTGGGTTGTATCGCTACGACTCAGTTAACGGTAACGGAACCCATGCTGCTTACCATTACTACGACCATTACTACACAAGAAACCTGTGACGAATTGGGAAGTGCCGCCCTTTCTATTGAAGGAGGAACTGCCCCCTTTTCAATTGCATGGAGTGATGGTTCAGCGGAAATGATTAATACCAATTTAACAGGAGGAAGTTATACTGTTGAGGTAACGGATTCAGCGGGCTGTATGGCTCAATCTTCTTTGGAAATTACACCTTATGTAGATATGACAGCAGCCATAACAACCGTAGATAATAATTGTACGGAACCACCAATTGGAAGTGTTACGGTAAACGTACAAGGTGGAAATGGCGATTATACTTACCAATGGGATGATAGCAATGCACAGACAACCAGTGAAGCAAGCAGCTTGATTGCAGGCAATTATACCGTCACCATTACCGATGCTAGTAATTGTAGTATTACAATGATGGGTATTGTTGGAAGTCCAAGTGGGATTAGTATAGATTCTATCGTTGGAACAGCGGTCAATTGTCCTGAAAATTCAGATGGACAAGCTATTGCTTATCTTAGTGGTGGAAATGGAACGATTAATCTTCTATGGGAAAATGGACAGACGACCGAAACGGCTACTAATTTAAGTGCTGGAAGTCATAGCTTAAACGTTACGGACGACGCAGGTTGTACGACTATGGGAACGGTAACGATTGAAACACCAAATCCTATTGAACTAATTGCGCCTACAATAACACTCCCTTGTCCAGGAGATTTGACTGACTTAGATTTAAGCGTTCAAGGAGGAACCGGAGCATATACCTTTAATTGGAATACGGGCGCAACAACTGAAGATTTAGCTGATTTAACTGCTGGAACCTACTCCGTTACCGTTATGGATGCCAATAATTGTACAGCAATGTTAACCAACGAGGTACAAGCTGCTGTTAATTTTTCTGTGATGCTTAATAAAACGGATATTAAATGCGAAAATGTTCTAGATGGAGCAATTACGACAGCTATAGAAGGAGGAAATGGTCCGTATAATTACGAATGGTCAAATGGTGCAACAACTGCTGCGTTAAATAATTTATCAGGTGGCACTTATGATTTGACGGTTACAGATGCCAATAATTGTGCTATTACTGCAACAGAGTCAATAGTTGTTCCAAACCCTGTTCAGTTAATGGTAGAAGTGAGTCAGCCTAGTTGTGCAGGTAGTACTGGAAGTATACTTGCCACCGCAGCAGGTGGTACGGGGGCTTTGGAGCTCATCATCAATGGAACAAATTATGGCGACCAACTACAAGTCGATAATTTAACTCCAGGGAATTATGCAGTAGCGGTCAAAGATGCTAGTAATTGTACGCTGCCAGCACAAAATTTTCAAATTTTGAGTACTCCGCCAATTCAAATTGAACTATCACCAGAAATACTAATAGATTTAGGCGATTCTATCACCTTGCAGCCTACGATTAACAATGCAGTTGACCCATTAGAGTATTTTTGGGAAACTACTAGAACCAACGCTATCAATTGTTTGGATTGTGCTAATCCGACCATTCGTCCACTCACTACTACCGATTTTATGTTGGAAGTAGTCGATGCAAATGGTTGTATCGCAAATGCCTCATTTGCTGTAAGAGTCAATACACAAAGAAAAATTTACGCGCCTAATGCTTTCTCGCCCAACCAAGATGGCATCAATGAGCAATTTATACTCTATGGAAAACAAACAGGCATCATTAAAAAAATCCTAATTTTTGATAGATGGGGGAATCTCGTTTTTGAAAAAGCTAACTTGAATTTAAATGAAGATAGCAGCGGATGGGATGGTACTTACCGAGGACAAAAAATGGACGCTTCGGTTTTTGTCTGGTTTGCCGAAATTGAATTTATTGATGGTACGGTAGAAATATTTAAAGGAGAGGTGACTTTGGTGAAGTAATAGATTGTGCTGATTTCATCATCTGATGGAGCTTCATTAAAAGGGGTTCCATCAATATAGCGACAAAAAGGTCTTGCAATGAGAAAAGTCACTCAATTATATTGTTATTGACCTCCATCTAATTTATTCTTCCACTTTGCGACAAGTATATCAAAACCTAAAAAGTAGTTGACAGGTCTCAGCAGAACAAACAGGGGAAATGTCTCAGTGCGACGGTAAAGTCTTGCGGCAGAAAGCCGCTCCAAATACTGTTAAACGACAGATTATAAATAGTTATCAGGGTACTACGAAGAATCGTGTAAAAATATACGCTAAGGAAAAATTGGGCATAGCTGCACAAAAGGATAAAACCTCCCATTTAAATTTCCAGAGCTTATTGATTATCAATACCTAACAGTTATTTGCCGCTATCCCAAAATAGATTCTAGGTCTAAGCTAAAATTTTGGGAAGCCAATAAATCAAAGGAATCTGCCAGTTTTTCGTCCGAAAAATCGTACAATCCGTGAAAATAAATGTGCTGCCACGCCATCACAGAGCCTGCTTTTATAGCTTCTATAATCTCTCTTTTTCGCTCTAGCGTCTTGGCTTGCTGAATTTGGTTCGATAAATACAGGTAATTCCAGCAGATGATAGTGTTTTTAATCAGTCGTGTACAAGATTCCGCAACTTGTTGTTCTTGTCTGGTTGGAAAAATAGATTCTCCATTATTGGCAAAACGAATTGCATCAGAAAAACGATTGGCGTTTTCAATTTTGTTTAATTGCTTACGAATGGCTTGTCTTAATTCCACATCATCAATGTATTTTAAAAGGAAACTGGTCTTGACGATTTTACCAAACTCTTTAAGGGCTTTGTAAACGGGATGCTGTCTGGAGTAAGAATTGAGCCGTTTAAAAATCTGTGAAGCGGTACATTCTTTAAGTTTGATAGAGGTAATCAGTCGAAGTATGTTATCCCAATTTTCTGCAATGAGTTCGGTGTTGATATACCCATTGGGTAGAATCTTATAGCCTTTTTCGGTGTATTCGATATTTTTGGCAAAGGCATACAATCGTTGCTTGTAAACCTTAGCAATATTGGGAGCAAACTCAAAACCAAGTAGGTTCATCAGGGCAAAAACTGCCTCCGTAAATCCATGAGTGTCGGTACTGTGAATGGTAGATTTTATGGTATCATTATGCAATAACCCATCTACAACATAAGCCGCTTCTCGTTCAAAAGAATCAATGACGGTAGAAGACCAAAGTAAATGCCGTTCATCAATGAAGTTATAGGAATTAGCAGTTCTACCTTTCTTAAAGGCTTTATAACTGTATGCAGAATGAATAGAATTACCCTTTACCGTGAATTGTTGTCCATCACTAGAAGTATGCAGGCTATCTTTATGTCGCTTGTAAATTTGAGGAAGTTCAAGGCTTTCCGTAAACTCAATAATGAGGTCATTCGCCTTGTCTATATTTTCTAAACTGAAGTAGGCGTTGACCGTATTTTCTAGTTCTACCTCTGACATGGGTGTAGCTACTTTGGTCATAGTGGGAATGCCTACATTACAGCCATACGCCATAATTCCTGCATAAAACAAAGCGTTCCGAGGTTTATTTTTGGGGTATTTTGGCTGAATATGTACTAGTTCATTTAAGTAACCAGTCATTTTATTAATGGTTGCCAATACTTCCGACAATGGAATAATCTTATTGCTAGGAAACCAATCTACCAATTTTTCGGTAGTTTCCTTCTCTACTTTTGGCGTAGTCACACTAAATTTTCCGTTATCTCTGAATCGAATGTTTTTGTTTTCACCTAGCAAAATACTTTGATTGGTGCTTTCATAAGCCGCCTCCAGTTTTTTCCTCAAATTCTCCAATATTTTTTCGTAGTCTTTCAAATGGGTGAAATCTGCTTGTGCTAGTAGTGCATCTTGATTTTTTTTCCATAATTTTTCTGCAATTAGGTATTCATCAAAGGCTTTGAATCGGTAAGAGTAACTAAGATTTAAAGTTCCTGCTTTAATAGATTGGCAAATGGCATCAAATAACAGCATCTTGAACAAAGAAACTCTAAACTTACCGTCTTCGTTAAACATAATCGCTTTTTCTTTATCCGCTAAAAATGCTTGGGGAACGGATTTAGTAATTGCACCGTCTTTGTTTTTATACTCGGTTATGGCTGCCATAATTAGTTTATCAGAAGTTACTTCTTTAAAATGCAAGGCTTTAACAATGGCAGCTACTTTCCTTTGCAGGGTCAAAGATTTGGCTTCCATAATATCGTAATAGTGATTTTTATCTACCGATTCATACTGGTCTTTCCATTCTCCCACATCTTGCATTAGCTGTTCTAAATCTCGTTCTTTGGGGAATAATTTACGGAGTACATCAATAATTTGAATAGCTCTTAGCCCTTGAATATCTGACCAAACAAAATCGGTCACTTTCTTATCTCGGTCTAGGGTATCGTAATAATCACCAATTAAATTACTGATAGTGGGCTTATTCAAATCATAAAAATTGAGTTCCTTATCTTTAAATTCTTTGCGTACTTGATTGAAAATAGATTTGCATTGCACTAATAATGTATCGGTCAACCAATCTTCAAATTGGTACAGTTGATAAGTGATAAAACCCAACAACAGCAAGTATTTGGATAAATCTGCTCGGCGGTTGATTTGGTAAACTTTGTAATGGATGACCAACTCCCCATAATAGCGAATCGCATCTCCGTTTAATCCTAGCAACGAAATAAGCGGATGCACCTTTTTATAAATAGACTGAATCAATAATAGTTTTTCAACATTGGCATTGATATTCTTATTACTATCCGTTGGGTCAAAGTCTTTTAATAAAGTAACAGGATAAGGTTGGTTGTCTGGTTTATTATCAGTAGTTCGCTCCAATAACTTATCCAATGCGGTCTTATGTTGAAGTGTTAAGTGGGCTTGTAATGTTGTCCGTAAATTATCATCGTAGGCTTTAATGGCATCGGTAATGATGGTTAGTAAAGTGTTATAAGCAGGCAATTCAATTCGCTTTTGCCGTAGCAAATCCACCATGAAATTGAAAATCAACTTAGGTCGAAATTGAGATTGTATCATTTTACTAGCTGCGGTTTTCAGCATGGCACTATGCGTTTTGCTATCGAAGGAATGGTAATTGAAATACTGTAGAATCAGTTGTCTGTGTCGGCTAGAAGTTTCCCACCCGTAAGTCGTCGTATCTACTACAAATGAAAAAATACCCATTCGCCTACATACAAATTCAATATCTCTATCTCTAAATCTAGCAGGGGTAAAAAAACGACCACAGGCTTTGAAATAAGCAAAAGTGAGGTGGAAACAAACCTTATTGGTTAAAGTATGAAAAGAGGAAACGTGTTTTTGCAGTCCAACGGGAAGCGTTAAGAACTGCTTTCTATCGGCACTTTTAAAATAAGGGGGATAATCATATTCCTTGATTTCCTGCTCATTGAGGATGGTCATTCTAGGCATAGGTAGAAAATTTAGGGTTAAAAGAAACCCTCGTTAAACTTTACTTTCGAGCCTATTATTTATCCCTAAGAATAACCTTGAAAAATCGTTCCACATTAGTTAAATAAAATAGTAAAGAGAATCAAAGTAAAATTTTATCTTTGATTTATCCTTTTACTTAACTTTCAAGCTAAGATTATTATGAAAATTGGCTACGCTCGTGTTAGTACCAAAGAACAGTCGCTCGACCTTCAAGAAGATGCCTTGAAAAAAGAGGGCTGTCAGAAAATATATAGTGAACATATTAGCGGAGGGAAATCAGTACGCCCGAAACTAAAAGAGATGATGGCACAGCTTCGTAAAGGAGATGTCGTTGTTGTATGGAAATTAGATCGTTTGGGTAGAAGTTTGCGTGATTTGGTTAATCTGGTTGCTAAGTTGCAAGATTTAGAAATTGGCTTTAAAAGCTTACAGGATAATATTGATACCACTACGCCAACAGGAAAATTAACCTTTCATCTTTTTGCAGCTCTTGCTGAATTTGAAAGAGATATTATCAGTTCCAGAACCAAAGCAGGATTACAGGCGGCTAGAGCCAGAGGTAGAAAAGGTGGTCGCCCTAAAGGTTTATCCAAAAAGGCACAGGATAAAGCACGTCTAGCAGAAAGTCTCTATAAGGAAAGGGAACGTTCTATTGCTGAAATTTGTAATCACTTGCATATTTCTAAACCTACTTTGTATAAATATTTGAGGGAAAGAGGAGTCTCTATTGGAAGTTAGAAGAAAATCATTAAAAGTAATTTCACTTTAACCTTATAATAAAGAAGATGAAACTCATTATAATTTATGGACCACCTGCTTCTGGAAAACTCACCATAGCTAATAAGGTGGCTGAAAAAACTGGATATAAACTTTTTCATAATCACCTCACGGTTGATTTGTTAAAAAATATACTCAAATTTGGAACAAAGGAGTTTTTTGAGGTGAATCAAAGAATTAAATTAGCTATTCTTGAAGCAGCAGCTAAACAAGGGGTAGATGGAATAATCTATACGTTTGTATATGACAGAACAACTGATAATCCATTCGTTGACAAACTTAAAGTAGTTGCTAAAAGACAAAATATATCAACAAAATTTGTACAAATATATTGTGAAAAGCAGGAACTACTCAAAAGAGTTATTGCTGAATCACGCAAACAGTACAAAAAGGTTCAATCGGTAGAGGGGCTTTCCAGATATTTGGAAAGTGGTGATTTTTTATCCCCAATAGATAACGTAGATAGCATAAAAATAGATAGTACAATTTTGTCAGTAGAGGAAACTGTTGAATTGGCACTAAAATCAATACAATAAAGCATTGAACCATGAAAATAAAAGTGGGAGGTTTTAGCCTTTTGTGCAGCTAGACCCTTTTTTACTCGAATTTCATTAAAAACAATTCAAAATCGGAATATAACTAATTGAAATTCAGTAAATTATCCTGACGTCTATAGGGCGAACGAAAAGTCAAAATAATAAAGTGTAAATCATTGACTAACAATTAAGAAGAAA
>JBGCFJ010000281.1:0-3137 GCA_045106885.1 Saprospiraceae bacterium | reverse complement strand
CTTAAATTAATGTTGTTTCCATAAACGCCGCCGTTTACACCGCTACCTACTACAAACATGGAAGAAAGCGTACCGTGGTCTGTTCCGCCTCTTTCATTTTGAATAATTTTTCTACCAAATTCAGAAAAAATGACGGTCGTTACTCGTTGATTAACGCCAAGCAGGGTTAAGTCTTCTTGAAAAGCTTTAATAGCATCTGATAAATCTTTTAACAAATCCGCATGTTTTCCTTTGGTGGTATCTGTGGTGTCTACTTCATTGACATGTGTATCCCAGCCACCAGTTCTCGCAAAGAAAACTTTTGTTCTAGAACCACCTGATAAAAACCGAGCGATGGTCTTTAATTGACTACCAATTTCTGAATCAGGATAAGCCTTTTGATTCGCACCAGCATTAAACACATCTGTTATTCTGCCAGAATAAACCTGCGTACTGCGTTCAATGGCACTAATGTATTCTAAGACATTGCCATGGTCTGAGTTGGGAAATTGCTCAATGGGTTCGCCACTTAAAGAAGAAATAATATTGAAAAACCCAGCAGGGTCTTGTCCCGTTAAATTTAGATGAAAATCATGTTCTTCATTCGTATGAAAGCCAGCATCTGAGCCTTTTCCTAGCATAATACCAAGTGGGTCTTGTTCTTGTCCAAAGGGTAAGCCTTGATAGGTAGCATAACGATCTTTCAAAAATCGACCTATCCACCCCTCTTCTTCATTTTGGTTACTCCCTCCTTGCACCCCTCTTAGCATGATAGATTCTGCTGCAAAATGCGAGCGATTGGGCAATGGATAACCTGCTCGTTGAACGATGCCCAATGTCCCATCATCGTATAAACTTTTAAAAGATTGCAAAGCAGGATTTAAGCCCAATTGTTGCGAATCGCCCAAAGTACTATCCAAGGTAATTAAAGAATTGGTCGGTAAATAAATACTACTTCGATTACTACGATATGCGCCTAATTGATTCAAGGGAACAGCTGCATTAATTATATCATTCGCTCCATTCAAATGGATGACAACCAAAGCTCGGTCATCAAAATCACAAACACCCGAAGGCAAAAACGTAGCTGCTGCCCTGCTCTGAACACCAAAACCACCTATAAAAAAAGGAACAACCGCCCCTTTTAAGGAATTAGCTATAAATTTTCTTCTTTTCATTTTATAAGGATGTGTTTGTTGTTTAAAAGGTTTGATATTCAGGGGCCGACATAATTGTTGTAAATAAGCGTTCCAGTCCGACCCGAACATCGCTATCATCCATTTCTCCAGAACGGAAATTTTTCCAAGCAAAGTACCAGTTGATAGGACTTAAACCACCTAAGAGACTTTCTTTAAAATAATCATATCTACTCCCAGTAGGTTTTTCAGGTAGTAAGTAACTAAGGAGTTTATCAACGGTATAGTCCGCATCACTCACCCCGATAGGTGTAGTAGGTGTTCCCGGATAATTGGGCAAATCAAGGTGGTCTATTGCCCAACGAACAATATCAATTTTAAAAGGAAAATAGCCATTTTCGTTGAATCGTTTCCCTCGAATTAGGCTAGTGCCAAAAGAAAAACGCTTAAAAAGCAAGTTGTTGGAAAACCAGTTTCTAGAATACCCCGGTTCTTTATAAAAACCTGCATATCCCTCTACTGTATCAGGGCCTAAAGGGTCTAATCCAATATCTCTAGTATGCGCTCTGTAAGGAATGTAATCTTTGTAAAACCGCCACTCTAAATTATTCGCTCGTCGGTTGACTAAACCAAAAGTAGTGATGGATTGGAAAAGCATTTCATAAGGAGATTTTAATTTTCCCCCGATGATTTCATTACTAGCATCCTCATCGTCCATATCATAGAAATGCTGGCTTGTTAGTAATTTTTTCAAAATGGGAATATGTTGATACCCATTGTCTTTCAATTCAATAGCAAGCGGGCTAATAATATCTTGTTCTACCTCTTCCGAAATATTATCCGCCACAAAATAGCGATACATTTTTCGGATATAAGATAGTGCTGTTGCGTCTTGGTTGAAAATCATGTCCACAAAGTCACTTAATTCTCGGAACATATCATTGGCATTACTTGCCGCTTGGATGGTTTGATTTTGGAAGGCAGATGAAAATTTTTTATCAGCTTTATCATGTTGATTATAAACTGCCCTACCTTTTAAAATACCCGTTTCTGTATCTACCGCAGTATTACTATTTTTAAATCCTGTCAATACTCTTGCCGCTGTAGCAATATCTGCCTCGGTATAATTGGTGTAATTACCAACCGAAATATTAGGCCCTCTTAAGATGGTAAATAATTCCATGAATTCTCTGGCATAATTTTCATTTGGGCCTGTAGCTACGTTATCGTTATTATTTAGGTACCGCAACATTTCATTATCAACCGTCACTTTTTTGGCTAGTGATTTTAAGTCCTGAAAAGTACGGTTTTCCAATAATCGCCAAAAGTGATAGACCTGTCCATTCCCCCCTTTCTTTAAACTATAAATAGAGGCGAACCAATGCACTATTTTCCATCGAATCGTATCATCTTCCATTGATTCATAGAATCGCCAAGCGTGCGTAAATACACCACGTTGATTTACATTTACCTCTTCGTAGACCCCACCATTATAAGTAGCTATATCAAACATGGGGGCATTACTCACCCAAGAAAGTGGCCCGTTCGGATATTTTAAGGGTTTGATTTCAAATAGCTTATTAATTGCTTGTTGAGGCGTATAATTTGCAAATGTCTCAATTCTACTGGCAGTTGTTTTGTAGGTTGCCCTGCGGAGAAGATGAGCAGCAAGACGAATGCCTAAACTACCGCTATGTGGTGTTAGTGATGCCATAAGTTAGTTTGTTCTTTCTAATACTATTTGTCCATTAAATAATTAATAAAAGGAGGATACTAGTGCTATGTTTCAAAAATTTTGATTAGGCTCTTAACTGAACTTTGAAACCAACAAATTGTCGATATTTTAAAATGCCGATAATTTTTAATTTCAACCTCAACTGCAATTCCCACCGAAGGTGGTTTAAAATTGAAAATTGAATTTTACTTAGTAACTTATCAGTTATGATAACCACACAGACGCCCGCTTGCGGACTCAAAAAATAGATTTTAAGGGGCAGTAAATTTGAAACGTAGTACGAGGGG
>JBGCFJ010000280.1:0-2585 GCA_045106885.1 Saprospiraceae bacterium | reverse complement strand
AGGTGGAATAGATGGTACTCTTCCCATTATTCCAGCAGGAGAAGCAGGAAGTGACTTAACTAATTATACTTTTGATTTTGGTAATGGAGCATTAAATGTGAATACTTCGAGTAATTTAGCGGCAGGACCACAATTAGTTGTTATTCGGAATATCAATAATTGTAGTATTGCTTTGGATACTGTTTTAAGTGAACCTATATTAGAACCAACTTTTATAGTTGCTCGACCAACTTGTTTTGGTTTATCAGATGGGAGTATCATTGTTGATGTACCAAACCCTGGTGAAGGTCCATTCTTGTATGACTTTGGAGATGGTAATGATTTTCAACCAGCAATGGCCTTGTCCAATTTACCAGAAGGGACGTATAATATACAAGTGAGGGATGCCAATTTATGTTTAAGTGGACAACTAGATATACTAATAGACCAACCAGATGAATTAGCTTTAACTACTACTCCTACAGACATTAGTTGTTTTGGAGAAGGAGACGGTCGAATTGTAGCCGAAGTTACGGGAGGGGTAGGTAATTATACTTATGATTGGAGTGATGGACAAATGACTAATATTGCTAGTAATTTAGGGGCTGGAGAATATTTCCTTGCCGTAACAGATGGTAATGATTGTCCTGTGAATAGTGATTTAGTTGTCATCATTGAACCTGCTGAATTAAGTGTAGCGGTTGGACAAGTAGACAACGTGCTTTGTTTTGGAGAAACAAACGGCGCTATTACTATTGATGCTACTGGCGGAAGTGCCCCTTTTGAATATAGTTTAGATGGCATTATTTTTCAACCAACAGCCACTTTAGAAAGTTTGCCTGCTGGCGATTATATGGTGATTGTAAAAGATAGTCGAGCGTGTGAAGTACCTTCTGAAAACATAAGGGTAACAGAGCCAGCAGAATTTTTAGTCACCGCTAATGTGGACGCCCCAATTACAAAACTAGGATTCACGATTAACTTATCAGCTGAAACGACTACCAATGATGGAGGCGTTAATTTTGTTTGGGCAATACCTGATTCTATCGTTTGTAATAATTGCCCTAATTTTTCCACGGTACCTCCTGGGTCTACTACTTATACCGTCACCGCAGTTAACTCAGATAATTGCCAGTCAACAGCCTCCGTTGATGTAGCTGTTTCGCTAGATAGACCTGTTTATATCCCCAATATTTTTTCACCAAATGGTGATGGCATTAATGACGAATTTTTCATTCCATTTTCCCCTGCGATGACGGAAGTTAAAGAATTACGGATTTATGACCGAACAGGTGCTTTAGTATATGAAGCATTTGATATTGTTCAAGGGGAAGAAATATTAAAAGCATGGGATGGTGAATTTAATGGGACAAAAATTAGACAAGGCGTATTTGTTATCTCTGCTCAAATTGGTTTTGTAGATGGACAAGTCTTGCCTTATCAATCGGACGTTACACTCATTACTTCTGAATAAAAATGAATAAATAAGTAGATGTGATTGCAGTAGAAAAATATTTTACTACTCTTGCTAAAAAATCCTAACTGAATGTTGATTCGGCTAGGATTTTTTTAACTTTATGGTGAACCTCAAAACAATTTGTTTGCTATGAAAAATGGATTAGTACTATTAACTACACTTTTATGTTTAGTGGCTTGCGAATCGGCACAAAAGATTGACACTGCTTTACAACCAAGTATTTTTGATTGGTTAAGCACAGAAGAAGATTTGGTCACCCTAGAAATTAAGGGAGACTTAACCCATCTTTTTGTAGATTGGCATGGAGAAGACCATTATCATCCAGCCTCCTTGAAAATAATTCGAGCCGACAGTGTGCATCAGTTTGATTTAGAGATTTCTCGTAGAGGTGTCACCCGAAAAAAAATCTGCGATTTTCCGCCAATTAAATTAAAATTCCCAAAGAAGACCTTAGCAATAAATGGTTTTGCTAATTTTAAAAATTATAAACTAGTCACCCATTGTATGGAAGGAGAGAATGACTATGTTTTAAAAGAATACCTCACCTATAAGTTGTTCAACCAAATAACAGACAAAAGCTTTCAGGTAAAATTGGCTAAAATTCGATACATTGATGAAAGTGGTGAAGTACCAGATGAAGAACATTATGGTTTCCTAATCGAAGCCAATAAGGAGTTAGCCAAACGTTTAGAAGGAAAATTATTAGACCCAGAAAAATACAAAATCGCCAGAGTAGATAAGGAACAATACAAAAACATGGTTTTATTCCAATACATGATTGGTAATACGGACTGGAATCTTTCTAGAGAACATAATGTTAAATGGGTACAAACCGCAGCGAGTGATGTCCCATCCCCTATTCCTTATGACTTTGATTATTGCGGTTTAGTCAATGCACCTTACGCTATTCCACATCCACAAATTCCTATTAAACATGTCCGAGAACGTTTTTTGCAATGGCGAGGTAAAATAAAACAGAACTAGTCCCTATTTGCGAAAAATTTAAAGCGCAAAAAGCGAGTTTCATGCAGGCTTGTCAAAACTTTAAAGAGGTAGATGCTACGACTAAAGAAGATATGATTAATTTCTTAGAAACTTTTTTTGAAGAGGTAGAGCATGAAACTTTTCT
>JBGCFJ010000028.1:0-3564 GCA_045106885.1 Saprospiraceae bacterium | reverse complement strand
AGTGCCTCCCGCACTAACCTTCCCCCGATACCTATTTCTCATAACCGTAAAGAGAAAGGCTAGCAATAGTCTTTAGGTGAGGCAGACCAGTTCGTCGGGGGGTAGATCTGGTCTTGCTCTCACCTTTTTTAATCTAACAAGGGCTTAGTAGTTATTGCTACTAAGCCCTTGTTTCGTTTTCAATGTTAACTTCAATACGATGATGAGATTATATTCTTAAAAAGAACTAAAGTATTTTGCGGTACCATTTTCTAACTTTGTGAAGTCATCGTTCATCATTATTTAGAATCCTAAAATCTTTCGAGCAAAATAAAAAGCAGAGATAGTGTGCGGATGTTTAATTTCCCCATTTTCAATTTTTTGATAAACTTCTTCAGGAGTCAATAAAAGAATTTCTACATCTTCTGCCTCATCTAAAGCCAATTCATATTTTAATTCTGCATGGTCCATATAATAATGATGAATCGTATTATTCATCAAAACAGGATTAGCTAGAATATTTCCAAGATATTGCCAATTTTTTCCAACATAACCCGTTTCTTCTTTTACTTCTCTTTGAGCGGCGATTAAAGTTGCTTCTCCTTCATCAATCATGCCTCCAGGTATTTCTAAAGTATAATCAGCGATACCAAAACGAAATTGGCGAACTAGAATAATCTTTCCTTCTTTGGTTTTAGCAATTACATTCGCTGCATTATTTCCTTCAATAGCAATCACTTTAACCGTTTTTTCATTTCGTGGGTTTTTATAATAATCGTAGCGGATTTTCACGATATTTAAGTCGATAGCAGGCTCAGATTTCAATAATTCCCAATTTTTCTCTTTTTTTACTTTATCCATTTATTTTTCAATCTTTGTGGTTTGTTGATTATTCCAAGTGAATCTATTGTCGAAGGCAAAATACACATCTTTAATTACTTTTAAAAGTTACTATTCAGCCAAGAGCATTGGACGTATGGCAAAGGGTAGACCTATTTGTATTTGAAAGGTTTTCCCTTTGTAAATCTTAAAATTATTTAGCCATTTACTGTTTTGCACGCCTCCACCCCATGCGCTAAGCCCTTTGCCGAATAAGTACTTTTAACATAAGATTATTCTTAATTAGTAACTGAATCAATATGCAAGCATTTTTATTCGTTTTCCTCGGTGGTGGTTTAGGAAGTATTTGTCGTTATGGCATTGCTCGATTATTGCAGACACAGCAATTGGATTTTCCATTAGCGACTTTTATTGCCAATGCTTTGGCTTGTATTGTTTTAGGTGCTTTAGTAGGCATTAGTCTAAAAGGCGATATGAGCTCAACTAATAAATTATTATGGATGACGGGATTTTGTGGTGGGTTTAGTACTTTTTCTACTTTTTCTAGTGAGACTTTTCAATTATTACAAGCTGGGAATTATGGGTATGCTTTAGCAAATATTGGATTAAGTATTGTGGTCTGCTTGTTTTGCATTTTTATTGGGTTGAAGCTTGTTGGATAATTTTTTCATATACGACAAGTGTTTTTCTAGCTGTTGATTCTTTAGAGAATTGTAAGACAGTTGTTTTCCCATTTTCCACAAATTGTTTTCTAGTCATTGGATTTAGTAGTAACTGCTCGACTTTTTCCGCCAATTGGGCGGCATTTTTAATAGGCGCTAAAAAACCATTTTTTCCATCTTGAATAATTTCTGGTATGCCTCCAGCTTTTGTCGCTACTATAGGAATACCACAAGCCAAGGCATCAATAACAGAAGTTCCCAAGCCTTCTTCTTTACTAGTAAATAAAAAAACGTCTACTTCTGGTAAAATTTGAGGGATGTCTTTTCTAAAACCAGTTAAAATAATCTGCTTGGAGAGCCCTTTTTCTTGAATGTATCGTTTTATTTGCTCAGCTTCTCCTCCATCTGCTCCAATAATTAAAAATTGATACCTATTTTCATTAGGTTTCTTTAGTAAAATAGCTGCGGTATCCACGAAAGTAAAATAATCTTTATGTGGTGCAATGGCAGCTACATTAGCTATAATCTTGGTTTTGTCGAGAATATTATACGCTTTTCTTAGTATATGCTGCTTGGTATATTTAAATCGAGTCGTATCTACCCCACTATGAACAACTTGTAATTTTGATTGGTCTTTAATAGCAGGCGCTAAAATTCGTTGCACATAATTCGAAACAGAAAGAATTTTTTTGATGGAAGGATGATTATATTTTTGATAAGATAACCAATTGTCTTTAACGGGAAAATCTACTCTTCGACTTAGAACAAAGGGAATCGAATTACCCAGAATAGCACTGATGTACCCATACGTATGACTATGTGAATCGTGTAAATGAGCTAAGTCAATTTTTAATTCTTTACTTAGTTTTTTAAATTGATAGGCGACTAATGGGTTGATTGAAAATCGTTTTTGGTAAGTAAAATGAGGGATATTTTGTCGTTGACAATATCTAGCTAATGCACCTCCTTTAGCACAAAAAATCCATTGTTGAATTTGTTGTTTATGTAATTCTTCATAGAGGTAAGCAATTTGCTGTTCTCCTCCTCGCCATGTTTTTGCTGAGGAGAAATGGAGGATTTTCATGGTTAGCAGTTGCCAGCTGCCAGTTACCAGTTCCGAGTTACCAGTTGCACGTAAAACTGGTAACTCGCAACTGGTAACTGGTAACGGATATTAGTTAATCGTAAACCGAATATATTTTATCGTTTTTCCTTTTTCTAGGTGCATATTTTCATAATAAGTTTTCACTTCTAATTCTTCCATAGGTAAAGGCGTTGCATAAATATCAGTATCTTGGTACAGAATTTTTGCTATTTTATCTGCTGCTAAAACTTCTAAGGTAAATTCAGACAAAACCCCTTCATCTGTCTTTAAATGCATCAATCCATCCTGCTTTAGAATTTTTCGATAATGGTCTAAAAATTTAGGGGCAGTTAAACGTCGATTGCTTTTTCCTTTTCTCAAAAACGGGTCAGGGAAAGTAATCCATATTTCATCTACTTCGCCTTGTTCAAAAAAAGCGGTAATCAATTCTATTCTTGTGCGTAGAAAAGCAGCATTATCTAATTTTTTTTCTAAAGCGATTCTAGCCCCTTTCCAAATTCTAGCCCCTTTAATATCTACACCAATAAAATTTCGATTCGGATATTTTTCAGCTAAGGCGACGGTATATTCCCCTCTTCCACAAGCCAACTCCAAAGTGATTGGGTTATTATTTTTAAAATGCTTTGCTTGCCACTGCCCTTTCATTTGAATTTCTTTCCCATCAATACCTGATAATTTAGGTGGATAAGAATCAAAATTTTCATAAACGTTTGGAAAGGTCAGAATTTCCGCAAACTTTTGTAATTTATTTCTTCTGCTCATTATACTACTTTAGGATAGAAATTAGACTTTTAGTTTTACTAATGGTTAAACTGTTATATGGTCATAAGTACCAATTCATAATTAGATTAAAATTTCAGGGAGGCTATTTTTTCGATACCCTCCCATCCGCTTTGCGGTTCACAAACGATGTTTGCTCATTTCAAAAAATCAAGTCATAACTTGTCCCGACACCTCGGGAGCACCGCTACGGGTTTA
>JBGCFJ010000279.1:0-10355 GCA_045106885.1 Saprospiraceae bacterium | reverse complement strand
GAACAAAAGGTATCAAATACTAGGTATCAGATATCAGAATAGGCGTAGAATCCAAATATATATAATCACATAAAAACTTGTTAACCACATAATTAAATAAAAATTAAACCAAATAAATAAAACTAAAGTATTTACTTAATTGTGAAAATAAAGTATTTTTTATCCTTTATTTTTTGTCAAATTTTATACAAAAAAGTAGCAAATTTTAACACTTTCGGGCTTGCTTCTCTCTTTTATTCTTAAAAACCAGAAATTTATACTATTGATTTAAGTCTCTTTGATTGCTATGACTTTAAGTTGATATAGCAAAAAATCTTTAAAGGATTGAACCTGAATAACTCCGTATGTAAATGCGGAGGGTAGGCTAATTGATGGTTCTCCAACGCTGAAAGAGTTGAACGTGAAAATATAGCAAATTCACGTTCAACACCTTCGGCGTTGAGAAATTTTACTTTTTTGCAGTCACCCCGAATTTACATACGGGGTTATTGATGTTTAACCCATTCTGGGTTAGTAATCGTAAATCAAATTAAAACCATATTTTTTTAACTAGAGGCAATAATTAAATTTATAATAATGAGTACAAAACTAATTCACCTTGCCTATAGTAATGAATAAACTTTGAAATCCCCTTATCCTGTTTCAACACTTATCTTAAAAAACAGCGTATCAAAGTATAAAATCACATCGAAGAATTAAAATCAAGAAAAATGCTGCACCTTTTTGAAAAGAATAGTTTTTATTTACTCCTCCTCTTAATCGTTTTATTCAGTTGCAATAAAGAAAGGGAAGAGATAGCTATCGTAGAGCCAGAAGAAATGGAATCCAATGAAATGAATCCTGACGTAACGACTACTACCCAACCTAACATTTTATTCATCATAGCGGATGATATGGGAAAAGATGCGACCGCAGGATTTTCCGAAGGCACGATTAAACCAAATACCCCTAACCTAAATAGCATCAAAGATGCAGGATTGACCTTCAATAATTTTTGGACTTATCCTACTTGTTCTCCTACTAGAGCTTCTATCATTACGGGAAAATATGGGTATCGAACAGGAGTAAAATTTGCAGGGGATGTATTGGATACCTCCGAGAAAATTTTGCAACAATACATCAATGAGCAAACCAATAATGCTTATGCGACCGCAATAGTTGGGAAATGGCATTTAGCAGGAAGGAATTCAACCACCAATCTAGAATCATTAGGTATGGATTACTATGCGGGTGTCATTGCAGGAAGTGTTTCCGATTATTACGACTGGGACTTAAGTGAGGACGGAGCAAGTACTTCACAGACTGGTTACACGACCGAAGTATTCACCGATTTAGCGATTGATTGGGTCAATGACCAAGATAAGCCTTGGTTTCTTTGGTTGGCTTATAATGCACCACATACGCCCTTTCATGTGCCACCTGCTGACATGCATACACAAGGAAATTTGCCTACTTATGCAGATAATTTAGATGGCACTCCTTATTATATGGCAGCTATAGAAGCAATGGATTATCAAATAGGTCGATTATTAGCCAACATTCCTGATACGGAATTAGACAATACGATTATTATTTTTATTGGTGATAATGGTACGCCTGGGCAAGTGGCGCAAGCTCCTTATTCCCGTAGGAAAGCAAAAGGGTCTTTATATCAAGGTGGTGTAAATGTCCCGATGTTTATCTCTGGAAAGAATGTTAGTCGAATGGGAGCAGAAAATAGTTTGATTGGTAGTACCGATTTATACAGCACGATTGCAGCATTGGCAGGTGTTGACAATTCAACTATTAATGATAGTAAGAGTTTTAAAAATCTTTTAACTACGGTGTCTCCTCATCGAGATTTTCAATATGCGGAATTATCGGATGGAGAAAACGATTTATGGGGCATCAATAATGGGGAATATAAACTCATCGTTAATGCCAATGGAACGGAGGAACTGTATGACTTAGGCAATGACCCTTACGAAAGCGAAAATCTACTAAATAGTACTTTAACTGCTACTCAGGAAAGTGCCAAAGTAGCCTTAGAAACAGCGTTAGGGGCTATTAGAAATTAAGCAATTTTGTTAAAATATAAGAAGTCAGACCGTTTATTACATAAACTGTCAGAAGTGAGATGATCTAGAATTAGAAAACTGGTAATCAACAGTTTACTTGTATTCAGTCTGACTTCTGACAGAAAATTAAAATTTTCGGTCTGACTTCTGACCTCTATTTCATTAAAATGAATTCACAGTTTATTCTATCCTCCCTTACAAAAACCACTATATCCTCGCTGTTTACCCATTTATTTTTCATCTTACCCAACTTCTCCACATCTTTGTTTTAGAAAAAATCCAAGGGAGCCATTATTTCAACAATATAATTATACAAATCAGGGGGTGGTTTTAATTTGATATCGCAAAAATCCTGACAGGATTTAACGTGAATAGCCCCGTATGAAATGCGGTGGCAGCATATTATTTGAAGACTCCCCAACTCTGAAAGAGTTGAACAGGAAAAATATAGCATATTCACGTTCAACTCCTTCAGAGTTGGAAAATTTGAACATTTCACCCTCACCCCCGCATTTTCATACGGGGTTATTCACATTTAACCCATTCTGGGTTAGTCCTAAAAGAACAAAGAATGTCAGAAAAAATTAACCGCAAACTTAAATATACAAGTCATGTAATCACTTGGCTTTTGTTCCTGATTGTCCCCATTTTTTTACTGGAAAATGTTGGAAAATTAGCTAGTAAGCTACCCATATATTTTGTTACCTCTTTTTTGCTACTCATTGGCATTTATTATGTCCTCTATTTCAAGTTTACGCCCCAACTTTTGTTAAAAAATAAAATCTTTCAATACATAGGCGTTCTTGTCGGTCTCTTTTTAGTCTATCGGCATTTTCCTGAATTGATTTGTGCCATTTTACCTGAAAGTGATTGGACTAGTATACCCGTTAGACCTATTGGAGGGCTTAGAACTTATATGAGATTTGGGGTACTTTCTGTTTATCTGATAGCAGTCATCGGATTCAGTATTATCGCTAGTTTAAGGGACGTACTGCAAGCGAATCAAAGATTAGAAAATGAAAAAACGATAGCAGAATTGGCTTTACTAAAATCACAAGTGAATCCCCATTTCTTATTTAATTCGCTCAATAGTATTTACTACTTAGCTATCAAAAAAACAGATGAAGCACCAAAGGCGATTATAGCACTTTCGGATATGATGCGCTATGTATTGACGGAAGCAAGTGATGCTGCTGTGAGCCTCGAAAAAGAAGTGGATTATATTCAAAAATATATCAATCTTCAAAAACTAAGATTGCCAAAACATACGCTGGTACATACCGAAATTGAGATTGAGGATGAAGATTTGGAAATTGCGCCCTTATTGCTCATTCCTTTTATCGAAAACGCATTTAAGTATGGGGTAAGCGCTCGAAAAGAAACGGCTATTGACCTTCAAATAAAAGTGGATGACCGACAATTAAATATGGTCCTAATAAATACTATTATTGACTATGAATCCGAGGCAGCCAAAACTCAAATTGGCATCGAAAATGTCCGAAAACAATTAAACCTCCTTTATCCACATCGACATACTTTAATTATCAATAATGAAAATGGATTGTTTAAAGTAGTCCTTAATTTGATAGTAGCAAATACTTAACGATGATAAAAAAGAAACTAAGCTGCATAGCTATTGACGATGAACCTTTTGCTTTGGCATTGATAGAAGATTTTTGTGAAAAAATTCCTCCTATTAACTTGATTGAAGCTTATGATAATCCTTTTGAGGCATTACAATACCTTCAGTATAACAAGCCTGATTTTGTTTTGATTGATATAAAAATGCCAGAGTTGTCAGGTATTCAATTAATTAAACAGATAGTTGATTGTCCGCCTATTATCTTCACCACCGCTTATAGTAAATATGCCGTAGAAAGTTATAACCTCAATGCCATTGATTACTTGCTAAAACCCTTTGACTTTGACCGTTTTTACAAAGCCATTACTAAAGTCGAAAAACACATCAATTCAACTAATCCTGTCCCCATTAATGAAGATGAATCCGCTTTTCTCCTTGTTAAAATAGACTACAAAAATGTAAAGATTTTGCATGCTCAGATTCTATTTATTGAAGCGATGGACAATTATGTAAAAATTCATACGGCAGAAAGATTTTACCTGACCCAACAAAGCATGAAATCCATTCTGCAACGCTTACCCGACAATCAATTTTGCCGAGTCCACAAATCCTATATTGTTGCGCTTTCAAAAATCAACCACTTTTCGCATAAAAATATTACAATTGGTACGCATACCATTCCAATCGGAAGAACTTTTCAGGAACGATTTACTGACCGATTAAAACAGTAACTACTACCATTTATATTCCTCCTTTTCATTCACCATTACAATCCTGTCGTTAACCAACTATTTTTTCGATTATTGGATAAATAGGTCATATTTGTATTAAGGTCTCCAACAATATAAAAGGTCTAATATAAAAGATAAGGCACTACAGTAAAAATGTAGATATCTAAAAAATAGGCTACGACTCAGGAGAGTCGTGTTACTTTTCCGTAGCAAGTTAACACGACTCTCCTGAGTCGTAGCATGCTTAATATATGACCTACCCATACTTTTCACTATGTAACCAGAATAAAAAATCTATCATGAAAAATAAATCTGTAGAAACCGAAATTCAACAAACATTTGATTGTGTTGAAAAAATTAAGACTGTTAAACCTAGTAGCTCCTATTTTGATAAAATTAAGGAAAAATTAGATTTACTAGATGCTAAAGAAGAGGTATAAGCTTGCTATTTTCTACAAAAGATTAATACAACTCCAATTAGGATAAACTCCTCTTTAAAAAATAACAGTTATGCAAAATAACCAAAAACACCCTATTAGAATAACTAGTTTATTCTTTTTTCTTCTGACGCTATTCCTCTTTACGAACTGTGGCAAATCAGACACCGACGAGATGACAACTACTCCAGAAGAAATGCCCCCTACACCCGAAGGCGTTGACTTGACTAACTTACCGCTTGGAGATGCTCAAATTTTACGAAGAGACCAAGGAGACAGAATGCCTTTGCAGAAATTCTTATGGCTTTGTGGACTTCCTGCTAATGGTGCTGGTAATGCCGATGCAAGTGACTGGATGAATAGTGCTACTACATGGGACTACACTAGGAAACCAATCGTCGAAGGTAATGTTATTTGGGCAAGTGAATTTGATGTCATGCTTGATGACAATGGGAATCGAATCATTACCGGAAATGCCTTACCTGACCACCCTACTGGAATTTTTCCTATCGACCCAGCGAGTGTTGCTTATAAGTACGACCGAAATATGAATACCATAGAAGCGCATGAAGTATTGTATACCTTTCCTGCCATACCAGAAATAGCCGATGCACCAAGTTGCGTTGGATTCGGTCCATCTGGTATTTCTCTTAGTGGAAGTGCCATTTATCATGGTGCCTCAACACTTGGGAACGACGCTGCTGCTCACGAAATTTTAGATAGTTACGGAGGACATACTGATGGTACACAGACCTATCATTATCATTTTTTATCCGACGATTTGCAGAATCATATTCACCCACATACTTCGGGGCATTCAGGATTGACGGGGTATATGTTAGATGGTTTTGGTCTTTATGGTCCTTATGACGACGACGGAGAATTACTTTGGTCCGAAGATTTGGATGAGTGTCACGGTCATACACATCCTGTACTTTGGGATGGCGAAATGGTTGATTTATACCATTATCATTGGACTTATGATTTCCCTTATAACATTGGTTGTTATAAAGGAACGCCTCAGTAAGGAACAGCCATAAAACATAAAGGAATTCTTTGAAACCATACACTTTTTACTGAGTCACGCACTTGGCATCCCGTCCCTTCGGGTTCAGAAGTATCCTTCTTCATGCTTCATGCGAAAAATAAGGTTCTTGGGGTTAACAAAAAACCCAATTTTTCCAACCCCAAACCCCTCGTTTTAGCCGCTGAAAGCGGCGTTTTCAAAAAGTGTATAGTTTTAAAAAGGAATTCAGGAAAATTTTCATCAAAAAACCAAAAAAACGAATACGAGTATCAAAGAAATCCTTCCTATTTACAGTAAATCATACGAAATTATTAACCACCACTTTAAATAGTCGTTATGAAATTAAAATTCACCTTTTTGTTATTTGTTTCCGTTTTTTTGAGCTTCCGATTTTCAGAAGAAATCATCTATCTTATTGACCAACAGGTAGATTTACCAGACACTCCTTTCAATTATACGGATATATCTATTCCTACTCACCTCAGCACCAATGTACTTAACGGTCCACTTCAAAATGCAGCCACAGATAATGACAATACACCCGCCACAAATCTGACTACCGATGATGGCGCAACGTTGGGAAGGGTCTTATTTTATGATAAAAATTTAAGTGCGAACCAGACGGTCGCTTGTGCTTCCTGTCATCAACAGGAAAATGGTTTTTCAGATGATAAAGTCTTAAGTATTGGTTTTGATGGAGGGACAACTAGAAGGCACTCTATGGGATTGACCAATGCAGTATGGTACGATAGAGGCAGATTCTTTTGGGATGAAAGAGCGGCTACCTTGAAGGAACAAGTCTTGATGCCTTTTCAAGACCCTGTAGAGATGGGCATGACTTTAGAAGGAGTGGTAGACGCCGTTGAAAATCAAGCATTTTATCCCGAGTTATTTGAAAAAGCCTTTGGTTCAGAAACCGTCAATTCGGATAGAATATCCAAGGCTTTATCCCAATTTATCAGAAGTATGGTCAGTGTCTCTAGTAAATACGATACAGGCAGACAAGAAGTGAGTAGGCCAACAACCAATTTTTCCAATTTTACCGATAGCGAAAATAGAGGTAAGCGTCTTTTCTTTTTACCCCAATCAAATGGTGGTTTAAGTTGTGTAGGTTGTCATTCTACCGAGGCGTTTATTAACCCTGATGCAGGGACAACCAATAATGGTTTAGACCTAGATACTTCCAATGATGAAGGTGTTTTTGAAGCCATTTCTAATAATGCATTTTTAGGCACATTCAAAGTACCCTCTTTAAAAAATATCGAATTAACTGCTCCTTACATGCACGATGGTCGATTTGCTACGCTAGAGGAAGTGGTCGAACATTATAATAGTGGTGTGCAAGACCATCCCAATTTAAACAGTTCTTTAAAAGATGAAAACGGTAACCCTCAACGCTTGAATCTTTCTGAGCAAGACAAGGAAGATGTGGTCAATTTTCTAAAGACCTTAACAGATGAGACGCTAGTAAATGATGCAAAATTTAGCGACCCTTTTATTTTAAATCCAATTGTTGATAATGACAATGACGGCTTCGATTCAGATAATGATTGCGACGATAATAATCCAAACATCCATCCAGATGCTATGGAAATCTTAGATAATGATATTGATGAAAATTGTGATGGTATTGCAGAGATAAGTGTTGTGGTAGACAACGATAACGATGGCTTTGATGTAGATAACGATTGTGATGATAATAACCCAAATATTCATCCAAATGCTACAGACATCCCAGATAATGGAATAGATGAAAATTGCGATGGAATGGATGAAGTAACAACCAATGAAACTTCCTGCAGCGCACCTACTAATATTACAGCAACTGCCATTAATCAAAGGAGGACTGCCATAGAGTGGTTACCTACCGAGAATGCTCGTAATTATGAAGTGCAAATACGGTTAAAAGGAGAGACTGAGTGGACTATAGAAAATACGACCAGAAGGACTAGTATGTCCATCGTTAGCCCATCTGTTACTTATGAAGTTCGAATTCGAACGAACTGCGTGGATGGAAATGTATCAGCGTATAGTGAAATCATAGAATTCCTATCGTCTAGCAGTTTACAATCAGGTGAATCAAGAAGTTCAGATTTGGCAGCAACAGCTGTAGTAATACCTAATGATTCGGTAAATAAGATATTTCAGATTTCCCCAAATCCATTTAGAGATTTGTTACAGCTCAACTATGTGTCAGAACGAGAAACGTACTTATCTATCTTTCACCTTTCTGGTAAATTAGTTTGGCAACAAAAACTATCTATAGGACAAGCTTATCACAGCATAGATTGCTCCAATTTTGAAGCTGGACTTTATACTATTTTGATTCAAGAAGAAGGGCAACAACCAGTGAACCAAAAGATTGTAAAAATAAATAATTAATGCCATCTCCTTTAATTAGGCTTCTATCTTTACACTTTTGTAAATTTTGTAAAGATAGAAGTCTATTTAAAGCCTTCCCTTACCAAATCTCTTAAGATCAAACCTCTATTAGACCTGTTATTATGAAACTAAAATTTGCATTCCTATTTCTTGTTGTCGGATTTTTGAACTTTCGATTTTCAGAAGAAATCATCTATCTTATTGAACAACAAGTAGATTTACCCGACACTCCTTTTAATTATACGGATATCTCTATTCCTACTCACCTCAGCACCAATGTACTTAACGGTCCACTTCAAAATGCAGCTACAGACAATGATAATACACCTGCCACTAACCCTACAACTGATGATGGAGCAACGCTAGGAAGGGTCTTATTTTATGATAAAAATTTAAGTGCCAATCAAACTATTGCTTGTGCCTCTTGCCATCAACAAGAAAATGGTTTTTCAGATAGTAATGTGTTAAGTATTGGCTTTGACGGAGGGACAACTAGAAGGCACTCTATGGGCTTAACCAATGCAGTATGGTATGATAGAGGAAGGTTCTTTTGGGATGAAAGAGCGGCTACTTTAGAAGAACAAGTATTGATGCCTTTTCAAGACGCTGTAGAGATGGGCATGACTTTAGATGGAGTCGTAAGTGCTGTCGAAAATCAAGGTTTTTATCCAGCATTATTTGAGAATGCTTTTGGTTCAGAAGAGATAAATGCTGACAAAATTTCAAAAGCCCTGGCTCAATTTATCAGAAGTATGGTCAGCGTCTCTAGTAAATACGATACAGGCAGACAAGAAGTGAGTAGACCAACAGCCAATTTTTCAAACTTTACAGATAGTGAAAACAGAGGTAAGCGCTTATTCTTTTTACCTCAATCAAATGGTGGGCTGAGTTGTGTCGGTTGCCATTCTACGGAAGCGTTTGTCAACCCTGATGCAGGGACTACGAATAATGGATTAGATTTAGAATCTACTGATGATTTAGGTGTTTTTGAGGCCATTCCTAATAATGCTTTCTTAGGCACCTTTAAAGTTCCTTCCTTAAAAAACATCGAATTAACTGCTCCTTATATGCACGACGGCAGGTTTGCTACACTAGAAGAAGTCGTAGAACATTATAATAGTGGTGTGCAGGACCATCCCAATTTAAACAGTTCCTTAAAAGATGAAAATGGCAATCCGCAGCGCTTGAATCTTTCTGAGCAAGATAAAGAAGATGTGGTCAATTTTCTAAAAACATTAACAGATGAAACATTAGTGAATGACGTTAAATTTAGTGACCCTTTTATTATAGCCCAATGTCAAGAAGAAATAATATCCAACGATAACTTCACAGGAATAAATACATTAAGTGCGGTTAAACATATTAGTGCTAGTGGCACAATTTCAGCTACGAGTACCGTTGTTTTTGAAGCAGGAGATAGTATTGTTTTAAAACCAGATTTCTCTGTAGCGGCTGGTGCAACTTTTACGGCTCAAATTAAAGCCTGTACAGAACATGAACTAATCGAAACAGCCAAGCAAAGAAACACTATTACTCCTAAAACTAATTTAGTCCTAAGCCCTCAAAAGAACTTAGCTTTAGTTATTCAACCAAATCCTTCTGTAGGTAACTCAACACTCCTCTTTGAGCTCCCTGAAACTAGCCCAATAACCATTCATTTATTTGACCACTCTGGTAGATTGCTAAACGAATTATTGGTTTCAAAAAACCTTTCAGTAGGTTCGCATGAATTGCAATTATCTGATATGGAATTGTATAATGGTTTATTTTATGTGGTGCTACAAACTCCTTTTGAGAAGGTTACTAAAAAGATGATAATCGTAAAATAATGGGCTAGTTTTAAAAATTGACGCAAAAAAAAAAGCCGTACTCAAAAGTACGGCTCATTAACAAATTATAATCCCATGAACATATCCAAAATTAATTCTTTAGTTTTCTATTTGGTATTTATATATTAAAAGTAAAATTTTTATCTAGTTGAGTAATTTTAGTTCCCGCCAAATCCTTCTTTGAAAGTATGAATGTTAGCAAAGCATTCTAAATCCCACTAAAGAGTGCTTTGCCAACTTCAAATCCCATGAACATATCCTAAAATTATTAAGCTAATCTTTTATTAGCTTTTGCGTTAATTACTTAACA
>JBGCFJ010000278.1:0-4875 GCA_045106885.1 Saprospiraceae bacterium | reverse complement strand
CAGGCTGACCGCTAATAGTGTTTGTATCGTACGTAACCGCCAAATTTATTTGGCTGGTTCTATGTAATACACTGACCATCAATTCATGTAGAACCTACCAAATAAATTTGGTGGTTACGAAACGCTTTAACGGTCAGCCTGTACGGCTATGCTGAATAAGCATCCCATCCGCAAGCGGTTCACAATCAGCGATTGTTCATCTTGCTAAAAGAAAAAATAACCTCGTCATTTCTGGTAGGTTATTTATTGCCTCATCCCTAAATCGTCTTTTTTCGCCACATTTCGATAATTCTACTAGGTTTATCGTAAAATCTTGGCTTACACCTCTCAATAACTATAACTTGCCTTCATATTTATTATTCACTTAAAACCATTTCTAATTAATGAAAAAATTATTTGTTTTTGGATTCGTTATTTTTTCTAGTTACTTAATGATTTCTTGTGGCAATTTAGAAACGGAAGCACAGAAAGAACGAAAGGAAGAACGCCGAAAAGATGATATACAAAGCGACATTGAAGAAGATTTAGCAGAAGCAAAAGATGACATTGGTAATGCATTAGGCAATTTAGGAGACGCGCTTAAAGGGTTGAAGAAAAAGCATAATATTGAAGGAAAAGAACCGATTAATTTCAGAGACCTCAAAAAAGCCTTACCCAGAAATTTAGCTGGCGTTGATTTTGAAGAAAGCGAAGGGCAAACAACAGGTATTTTAGGCTTTAAAATCTCGACAGTGGAAGCGACTTATCAAGAAGATGAATCTGCTTTTGAGGTCACCATAGTAGATGTAGCTGGTGTTGGTAAATTGGTGAAAAGTATGGCTAAATGGTCCGAATTTGAAGTTGATAAAGAAACTAGAAATGGCTACGAAAGAACTACAGAAATAGAAGGACATCCTGCACTAGAAAAATATAACAGCCGTCGAGAGGAAGGGGAGACTAGCATTTTAGTAAATGACCGATTTATTATTAGTATCAAAGGCGATGGTGTATCGGAAAGGCAAATGCGAAATGCGGTAGATGATATTAATATTCGAAAATTAGCAAGACTAGATAAATAGTTATGAATTATAAGTGATGAGTTATGAGTGTAGTGCAATTCAGCACTCATAACTTATAACTCCTCACTCAAATCACTTGCCCAAATACATCGGTCTGGTACTTCCCTTTTCTGTGAAAACGCAAAAGTGCATCTTCGACGTTTTCATTATAAATAGACAAAATTAATTTTCGCTTTTGGCGACCATCTACAGGAAATAAAATCTTAATGGGGAAATGAATATATCCGTTATCTTCAAATAGTAAAATCTGCCGATTACGGGTCGGCAATCGAAAATATTCTAGTTCGACTGAATTTTCAGGAATTGGCACATCTCCATAACCCTCTTCTTCTAAAAAAGCTTTAATCATATCATAACTATATTTCAGGTTCATTCCCGAAAAAACTGTTTTATACTCCCAACCGTCGCTTTCGCCACCGACGTATTCTAATCCTTCTGGTGGAAATCCATCTCGTAGTGCCATTTTTTTGTAATAATGAGTACTCGGACATAAATAAGTTACTATTTTGACTGAGGCTATTTTTTTGCTCAACAAGGCTAAAAACGCATGCATAGCTTGCTATGACGAGTATTTTCAACGATGTAGAGTGGAAAAAGAGTCCGTCATAAATTGTTAAGTTAATTGTGTCCGAGTACTTAAGTCCGTAGAAAATAATTATACAAAAATGAGGAATATTTGATTTAAATTCAAACATTTTGTGTACTTATTTCGATAATAGTCTTTTTTATCCTTAATTTTGAAGGATATTACCCTTATAACAAATCTTTCGTATAAATAAACCAAATGCTAAAAAACTTAATATCCTACTATCGAAGTTGCTACCAAGCAGACTACCGTGCCATTAGTCTCTCTAATTTCTTTGGTACAAAGGCAGAGAACACTTTCCTTGGAACGTTGGCGAATGCTGGAAAGGGTAGGCTTGCGAATTTTCTATTTGCCTTTTAGTCAGTGGCATTATGATAGAAATTTATGTGAGCGAGCTATCTTAAATTTCCTCTCGGCTTAATTTTGATAGTCTCAAGAAAAACTTGCTGAATAATGAAGCATTATATAGTTTAGTTTTTGATGTCTTGATAAATAATGAATCTTATCCAATTACGGTACATGACCCCATCATAGAATTGGGATTGGTTTATGGTATTTTTAGAAGAAATAAACCGAATGAAGGGGCCTTAAAAATCCATAATCGTATTTATAGTGAAGTTATTTATGAATTAATGAGTTCGACGATGCTCAGAAAAATTAGAGTAGAAAAATATAATTCTCCACAAAGTTATTTATTAACTAATAATCAACTTGATATGGAGAAAGTGGTCTCCAAATTTCAAGCATTTCAAAAAGAAGAATATACAAAACGAGACCGTGATTTTTTAGAAAGACAAGGACGGCTTATTTTTCTGGCTTTTCTAAAACCCATTTTAAATGGCAATGGTTTTGCGTTTAAAGAACCACAAATTTCCGAAGAAAAACGACTAGATATAGCCATTACCTTCTACCAATATAAATACGTTATCGAATTAAAAGTATGGTGAGGTAAAAAAGCACATGAGGCTGGAATTCGTCAATTAGCAGATTACCTAGATAAGCAAGGTTTAGATATAGGATATTTAGTTATTTTTGACCAGAGGGTTAAAAAATCTTGGAAGAAGGAATGGATTATGCTTAATCATAAGCGAATTTTTGCGGTCTGGGTGTAAGTTTTTTAGAAATGATTCGATTGCAAAACGGGCGAATGTGACTAAACAGATAAAAGTTATTAGTGGATGTCAAATTTTTAAAAAATTTTAAAAAAGCTTATTTTTGACAAATGAAGCAGAAATTACCAATTGGCATTCAGAGTTTCAAGAAACTTAGAGCAGAAAATTTACTCTATGTTGATAAGACCGAAGTCATTTATAGGTTAACAGAATATAGTAATTATCACTTTCTTTCTCGTCCAAGAAGATTTGGTAAATCATTGACTCTTTCAACCATTAAGGAATTATTTCAAGGAGCAAAAGCATTATTTGAAGGGCTTTGGATAGAAAAGCATTGGGATTGGACGCAAACACATCCAATTATTCATATTTCTTTTAGTAGTATTGGTTATAAAGAATTAGGATTAGAAGAAGCGATTACGATTCAATTAAAAGAAATTGCGGAAGAAGCAAATATAACGCTACAAAAAAAAGGTGTCAGTCAGTTATTCGAGGAACTAATCAAAAAGCTATCCAAACAAAACAAAGTTGTTCTATTAATAGACGAATATGACAAGCCAATTATTGATTACTTAGAAGATTTACCACAAGCTTATGCTAATCAAAAAATACTAAAATCCTTTTATTCTATCATCAAAGACTCAGACCCCTACATTCGCTTTTTGATGATTACAGGCGTTTCTAAATTTAGCAAGGTTAGCATTTTTTCTGAACTCAATAATCTAACAGATTTAACTATACATCCAAAATTTACGACCTTAGTAGGCTATACACAAAAGGAATTAGAACATTATTTTGCGGAAGGCATTGAAGAATTAGTTGGTGAATTAGCCCCTAATCGTGCTGAATTGCTGACTTTAATCAAAAACTGGTATAATGGGTACAGTTGGGATGGTAAGAATTTCTTGTATAATCCTTTTTCCATCCTCTCTTTTTTTGGTACTGGACAATTTCACAACTTTTGGTTTTCAACGGGTACGCCTACTTTTCTCATTAATCTACTAAAAGAAAGAAATTTTTACAATTTAGGCGCAGCCGAAGTTGGACAAGCCACCTTTGATAGTTTTGATATTTCTAATATTGAAACCTATTCTCTTTTATTCCAAACTGGTTATTTAACCATCAAACAAGTCGAGCCTTTTGGTTTATATGTTTTAGATTATCCTAATCGAGAAGTGAAAGATAGTATGCTGCAATATTTAGTGGCTGGTTTTAATCATGGTTCTTACTCACAAACTACGCCGATTGTACTAAAGCTTCGTAAAGCTTTTTTACAAAACGACTTTGAGCATATCATCAAAATTATCAACAGTCTTTTCAAATCTATCCCTTCCCATATTTTTATTAAAGAAAAAGAAGCTTATTATCATTCCGTTGTTTTTTTAGTATTCCAATATCTTGGTCAATTTATTGAGGCAGAAGTGCATACTTCTGACGGCAGAATTGATGCGGTTGTACAAACAGATACGCATATTTATATCCTAGAATTCAAGTTAGATGAAAGTGCCAAAAATGCTATTCAACAAATTCAGGATAAAGGATACCCTCAAAAATATTTATTGGAAGAAAAAGAAATTATTGCTTTTGGTATTAATTTCAGTAGTAAAACGAAAAGTGTTGATGGGTGGGAGACTATATCCATCAAGTAATAAAGATTGCTCAATAAATTATAAGAATGAAACAATTACTTCTAATAATATTAGTCAGTTCATTATCAAATTCAGCAGTTTTTACACAAAATACGACCCTACCGACATTAATAGAAAAAATAATTGCTACGAATGGTATATGGCATCATTACATAGGTTATGAAGGAACTTCTTATAGGCAATATCCTAATCTTAAAAAATTAAAACAAATAGCTTCAATTAACGAACTTATCCACTTAACAAAGCATAAAAATGGAATCGTAAGATGTTATGCAGCATGGGCATTAGCTGATTTGCAATATTCCAATTTCGAACAAATATTCAAAGAATTAGGCAAAGTGGAGAAAATAATTAGCCAGTTAGGCTAGTCAATTTTTCTTCTAAGGAATTCAAAAAATGCTTGCATAATGGATTATACAAGCATTTTTTGAGTTTCTTAGAAGGAAAAAAGGCAGTATAAATGGTTGATT
>JBGCFJ010000277.1:0-10652 GCA_045106885.1 Saprospiraceae bacterium | reverse complement strand
CTTTTTATTTCTATTCTTACCTATTTTGGGAACTGCCCAAATCTCTGACAAACAGCAGCAAGAACTAGCTGCGTTAAATAATTACCTGCATTTTGCGAACGAAAGTACGCATGGTTTATTGACGGCACATCGCTTATTAGAAACCTTTAATCAGAAGGTTAATAAATATGTTGATTTAGAAAGTAAACAACTCAATTTTTATAGCAACGCTGATTTACCTGCCGATATTTTTGAAGACCCAGAGCATTGGTTTTATGATGTTTCTCCCTATACTTGGCATGATCGCTCAATGGCGGGTGGAAAAATATTACCTCCAACAACAGCAGGACAATTAAGAAAAGAAATGGATAAAATGAGGGAAATTATTAAGCGAGTGAATGCCATTCGTTTTGATTTAGAAGGTTTAACAAAAGAAGAAGATTTAAAAGAAAAAAAGAATTTAGCCCAAATTTATAAGACTTTAGAAGAGGTGGTTACTTTATATGATGATTATAATGTCGCTAAAAAACGCTTAAAAAGAACGATTCAAAAAAGATATGCCGCTTTAAATATAGTGAATGAAGATAAAGATTTAGGAAATATTATTGCTATTCATGAAAATATTAGAGCTTTTCTAGAAGGTGTTCGTGCAGAAGATAATAATAATCTGACTGCCTTAGTCCAACATTTAAAAAATAATTTAGGAACTGCTAAAAGTTTTAATATTACTGACCGAAGCTACTTAAATGTCTTGCAAAAAGCAGAAGCTTTTGCAGCAGTTGCACAAAAATATGTAGCCGATGAAGGATTTCCAATCACCTATAAATTATATGGCCGAACCTATTACTATTACAACATGGAGATGGTGGCTAAATTTAATCGTTATGGTTCTGGTTTGGTTAAAGATTTAAATGAATGGGTGGCTAGTAAAAATTATCCAGCCTTGGTACAATTGGAAGAGCCGCATTTTTTTAAAGTAATTTATCCCAAAAAAGAAGTCCCCAAATTAGAAGAAGTAGAAACGATTAAGCCAAAAAGCCTTCCTGGGGCAGATGTACCTAAAGTAGAAACAATAGACATTCCAAAGCCGAGAGTTACGCCAAAAAAGGACGTACCTAAAGTAGAAGAAGCGGTAGTAGCTACTATACCCAAAAACACTTCAAAAGACTTGGATGAACGAGTAAATGTTATCAAACAACAGGAAATAAATGTAAGTCCTGGTAGCATTACAATTGGAATCTATGACCATCAATTGGCAGATGGAGATATTATTTCTTTGAATTATAATGGTCATTGGGTTTTAAAAAATTACCAACTCCGTCGGGTAGCTAGAAAAATGACCTTACCATTAGAACCTGGTAAGGAAAATTATCTGATTTTACATGCAGAAAATTTAGGGGCTAAACCACCTAATACGGTTACCTTATCTTATACCTATAATGGAGAGAAAAAACATATAGTGATGGAATCTGATTTAGACGAAAGTGAGATGATAAAAATTAATGTGCAAGAATAAAATTTGATTTTAAAAGGCAGTTAGTTTTCTGAAAAAAGAAAGACAAAAAGGGCGAGCCACAATTTAGTTTTAAAACTGAATTGTGGCTCGCCTTTTTTATTTAAATTGATAGTACCTTTGAGGATTTATAAGCAGTCAGACAAAATTAAACTGACAATTTTTTATAATTTTGACCACATAGTCATAGCGTAAAAAACATAGTAAACATAGCTTTACGAACCAAATACAACTATCTATAGCTACTTATTAAAACTATGTTTACTATGTAAAAATACTAATGTGACTATGTGATTAAAAAGATAGTAATTTATTTTTGTCATAGTACATAAAATACAAAAAATCTCAAAATAAATGGATAAGCATGCTTTAGCAACCTTATGTCAATCTACGATTAAAATAGTTACAGAAACCGCTGATTTCTTACGAACAGAACTAGGTAAAGTACAAGCTGGAGCTATTGAAACGAAGAGCTTAAATAGCCTCGTCAGTTATGTCGATAAAACGGCGGAAATGCAGCTGGTTAGTAAATTAAGTGCCTTACTTCCGAATTCTACTTTTCTAACAGAAGAGGAAACGGTGGAACAATCCAAAGGGGAATATCAATGGATTATTGACCCCTTAGACGGCACTACTAATTTTTTGCATCAAGTACCTATGTTTGCAGTAAGTGTAGCCTTACAACATCATGATGAAACGGTTTTAGGAGTGGTGTATGAAGTCAATCGCTCGGAATGCTTTTCTGCATGGAAAGGAGGCGGTGCTTACTTAAATGAAACCCCCATTCAAGTCAGTCAAACCAAAACCTTAAGCGAATCTTTATTAGCTACAGGTTTTCCTTATTACGACTTTAAATGGATTGACCCCTACTTAGCGGTATTTCGACAATTAATTCAAAATACGAGAGGTATTCGACGTTGTGGGGCTGCTGCGGTAGATTTAGCCTACATTGCTTGTGGTCGATTTGATGGTTTTTACGAATACAGCCTAAGTGCTTGGGATATGGCAGCAGGGGTGATATTGATTCAAGAAGCAGGTGGACAAGTTTCTGATTTTGCAGGAGGGGATGATTATTTATTTGGTAAACATATTATTGCGGGGAATCCTGCTATTTTTGAAGCGATTAGTAAGGTTGTAAAAGAGAAATTTGAAGGTGTTTTATAAAGCATAGAAATCATGGAGATTTTAAAAATCTCCATGATTTTAACCAATATTATTTTTTCCACTTTATCCCACATCCAGCACTAGGTCGCTGCAAACTAGCCACAGGTCGACCAACCATTACCGCATCCAATGCGGTTCGTAAATCTTCACCCGTGACAGGCTTTCCTGAACCAGGTCTAGAACCATCTAATTGCCCTCTATAGACTAATTGGTCACTGCCATTAAAGATATAAAAATCAGGGGTACAAGCAGCGTCATAAGCTTTGGCTACTTCCTGTGATTCATCGTATAAATAAGGGAAGTTATAATTTGCTTCTTGTGCATGAGTGGTCATTTTATCTGGCGCATCTTGCGGATAATTTTCCACATCGTTAGAACTGATGGCAACAAAATTGACGCCTAATTCTTTATACTCTTCGACTAAGGCAACTACGCCTTCATTGATGTGAATAACATAAGGGCAGTGGTTACAAATAAACATCACGACCGTTGCTACCTCTGATTTAACATCCTGAAAACTCATATTATTTCCAGAAATGGTATCTGGTAGATTAAAATCAGGTGCTTTAGTGCCTAAAGGCAGCATATTAGATTCTGTTAAAGCCATTTTTTTAATTTGATGATTGATGGTGAATAGTGTAGGGTAGGTGCATAAAAAAACATCTTTCCCCGAAACCATTCGCCTTTAAATTTTGGCAAAATTAAGGATAATCGGAAAAAGATGTTTTGCTAGAGCGTAGATTTGCTAAATTTTCAGCATTTAGTAAATCTGGAACGACTCAGGCTGGAAGCCTAAGCTATTGATTATTCTGCTTTCGCTAACTCTTTTTTATCTTTATCTTTCTTTTTAGTAATGTCTTTACCACTTTCTAATTTTTTAGAAACAGCAGAATAGGGACCAACCACAATTTCTTCTGAACCTTCTAAACCAGCGGTCACTTGAATATAAGTATCGTCTTGAATGCCTGTTTTAACTTCTATCATCTTAACCGAATCTGCACCGTCTACCGTAGCAAAAATGACTTCCTTGATTAACTCTTCATCACTAGAAGAACTCCCTTCTTTTTCTGCTTCTCTAGTCGTTACGGCTTGAATAGGTACACTCCATACATCTGCTGCTGTAGTCGTATTAATCTCAACAGAAGCAGACATGCCTGGACGGAAAGGGTATCGATTATTAGCAGAAATTAAATCTGTATATGAACTTGGATCTAAACTGATTTTTACAATAAAATTCGTGACTTGGTCAGAATTTAAAGAAACGGCAGCACCTGTGGCAGAGGTCGCAGAATTGGCAATTTCAGTTACTCGACCTTGAAATTTTCGGTCTAAATAAGCATCTACTTCTACATCAACCGTATTGCCCAAAGCGACTTTAGGAATATCACTTTCACTTACATCTACTTGTACTTCCATCGCGGACATATTCGCTACCCGCATCATTTCTGTACCTGCCATCATATTACTGCCAACAACTCGTTCTCCTTTTTCTACAGATAATAAAGAAACAACACCATTCATTGGTGCAAATAAAGAAGTTCTTTTAAGATTGGTTCTCAATTCTTTTAAAGTTGCTTCATTACTTTTAACAGAAAAAGAAGCTGCTTTTGCGGATTGTTCTGCGGCGTTTAAATTAGCTTTTGCGGATTCTAAACTTGCCTTTAGCGAACGAAAATTGGCTTCTAATTGCTGTAAATTTGACAAAGAAGTTTCAAAGTCTTGCTCTGAAATAACGCCTTCTTTAGAAAGACCTATATTTCTTTCATGCACTGATTTTTGATTGGATAATTGCACTTCCGTAGCCTCTAATTGTGCTTTAGCTTGGACTAAACCAGCTTTGTTTCGCTCAATATCTGCTAGTGAACCTGCTACCATAGCTTTAGAATTATTGACGGCTGCTTCTCCTCGCTCTACTTGCGATCGTATAGCATCAGGGTCAATTTTAGCTAATAGTTGCCCTAATTTAACGGAATCTCCTTCTTCGATATATAATTCTACAATCTCTCCAGAAACATCAGGGCTAATTTTGACTTCTACTTCTGGAAATACTTTACCACTCGCTGCTACCGTTTCTTTAATGGTTCTACGTTCTACTTTTGCGACTTCTACTTCCAATCCTTTAGGCTTCTGTTGTCCTTTCCAAATTGCCCCTACCAATAATAAGGCAATGAGTCCAACAAGACCATAAATCAGTTTATTGCTTTTCTTTTTTTTCTGCTTTGTCATTTTTTTTTAATTAGTCATTGGTCATTAAGTCAATAGTCATTGGGTCATTAGCAAGTTGCCACTAATGACTAATGGCAGATGACTATTAGTTTAAATTCAAATCTTTGCCCATATAAAAATCAATGATTTTTAATCTGAAAATATAATCATATTTAGCACGGGCTACATTTAATTCTGCGGTGTCTAAATTAGTTTTAGCGGTTGTTAATTCTAGCGTATTAATCGCGCCTAAATCGTATCTTTTTTGAGCATTATCAAACGCTGCTTTAGCTGCTTCTAAAGACCTTTCTGAAGCTGCTAATTCTGTTTGAGCATTTCGAGCGCCTGTAATGGCAGCTTGTACATCAGATTTTAATTGTTGCTTGGCTTGTCTATTCTGTAATTCTCTACTAATAATCCCTAACTTAGCTCTTTCCACACCTATTTTACCCTGATGATTATTATAAATTGGAATTCTAGCAGATAAACCAAATGCTTGACCAAAATTTTGATCTAATTGATCAAAGTAAGGATTCTTTACAAAAATTGGATCGGCATCAGGAAAAGCTACGGAACTTAACTCATTATTAATTAAAACACTTTGTGGGTCGCCAAAAACTGGAGTAGTAAAGCCAGAAACGTTTTTTGAGGCACTTGACCAACGAGTATCTAATTGACCAAAAGCAGAAAGAGTAGGTAACATACTTGCTTTGGCTATAGGAATATCTAATTCTGCACTTTTCATTCTTGCATCTGTTGCTTTAATGGATGATTGAGTATTTAAAGCTTGTGAATAAATTGTTCCTAAAGTATAGGTTTCGTTTGTTCTTTCAACTTCCATTAAACTAGTTGGAATAATAATTTCCAAATCATAATCTGGTTCTAATTCCAAGATATTCTTTAGAGTTAGATAATTCGTTTCAACTGAGTTTTGGGCTTGAATTAGCAATTGTTCGTTTCTTGCGATTTGTGCCAAAATATCTAATCTATCTGCTTTAGGAACGGTACCTGCATTGATTCTTTTATCAATCGTAGATAATTGTTCTTGTGTTTGGTCAATTGCTCTTTGAGCGATAGTTACTTGTTCTTTTGCTAACAAGATGTTTAAATAGGAAGATGCCATTAGCAAGGCTATATCTTGAAACTGAGTATTCGCATCTTCCTTAGCTGCTAATAAATCATACTGACTTTGTTTGATGGTATTCTTAATGCTACCTGCATTATAAATAGTTACGCTAGCGTCTATACCTATATTATTAAAACCAGTTCTAGTATTGTTAAAAGCATTGGTGGTCGGGTCAATACTACGACCATAATTATAACCGAAATTACCTCGCCCATTGACATTAGGCATCCTCGCCATTCTACTTCCTTGTTCTACTAGTTCGGCTTGTTTAACAGCAAGGTCGGCTTGTTTTAAATTTAAATTATTTTGCTTGGCGTGGCTAATACATTTCTGTAAAGACCAAGCTTCTTGCGCAAAGGCACTACATGAGAGGGTTAATGCAAAAAGCATTAAAAAAGTTGTTTTTCGTAACATCTGTAATAACATTTTTTTTCGGCGATTTCTTTGATTCCAAAAACGAAATAAAAGAATTTGAATGAATGAAGTTTAAAAACTGCTATCAATTCCCTGCAAAGGTACATCAAATTCGATAGTTAGAAACAACAAAAAACTCAAATATTTTCTTTATTCTTTAACAATATTGATTGTAATGAATTTTAGTTTTTGTATCTACTGTACAATATTAGGAATTGATGTAGCAAATGACCTCATTATTTATATCAAGTTGTAAAAATCATGGATGAAAGGTTAATTAATCCAGATTATTGTAAGTAAGATGCTTAAAATTGAAAAAAGATTATTTAAAACTGATTTTTCTTAATATTTTATGCATCTACTTTTACAGAAAATATTTTTCACTAAAAACCAATGTTATGAAAAATGTATTGACTATTCTATTATTTATCTTACCGCAGTTCTTGTTGGCGCAATTTGTTCCTTCTCTAAAAACGATTTTAGAAATAATCAAATCACATAGCGAATATGAAAAAATATATCTGCATACGGACAGAGCTTATTATACAGGCGGTGGAGATATTTTCTTTAAAGTCTACCTGACCAATCAAGCCTTATCTCAACGAAAAGCAAAAAGTAAAGTAGCTTATGTCGATTTAATTGGCCCAGACCAAACGATTATTGCCACTAAAACTATCGCTATTAAAGATGGACAAGGTATTGGCGATTTTAAAATAACTAGTAAATACAAAAGTGGGCATTATCTATTGCGTGCTTATACGGAATACATGAAAAATTTTGATACAGATTTTTTGTTTAGAAAAGCCATTTATATCCGTGGGGTGACTAATTTAGCAGAAACCTCCAGTAAGCCAAAATCTACTATTGCCATCCAATTTTTTCCAGAAGGCGGAGATTTAGTACAAACATTGACTTCAAATGTAGCTATAAAAGCGACCAATATTGTTGGTCAAGGGATTGAAATAAAAGGTAAATTAATGGATAAAAAAGGAACGTTAATAGCTGAAATAGGTACTAATGAAAATGGATTTGGACATTTTAGTTTAAAACCTGAAATGGGTAAATCTTATGTTTTCGAAGGTGTATATGAAGGAGTAACCGTAAAAGAAACGTTGCCTAGAGCTTTATCAGAAGGCGTTGTACTGAGTGTAGATAATTCAAGGGAGGATAAGCTTCAGTTACAAATATTGACGAATAATCCTACAATTTTAACTGGTGGTTATTTAGTTGGACAAGGAATGGGGCAAGTTTTTTTTGAAAAAGAATTAACGCAACAAGCACTAACAAACTTTGAAAGAGATGTAACCGAAATGCCAACGGGTATTTTACATTTTACTTTATTTGATAATTTAGGACAACCTAGAGCAGAGCGACTAGTGTTTAATGAGGATGGAATTGACAACTTTAATGTAGATATAACTCCCCATCAAAAAACTTATGGCAAAAGAGAAAAAGTACAAATACAACTAGATATTTACAACGATGAGGGAGAAACGATTGGGGCTGATTTATCATTAAGTGTGGTAGATAAATCCTTAGAAAGTGCGAATTTTAATAAAGATAATATTCAGAGTTATTTATGGCTCTCTTCGGATATAAAAGGAGTTATAGAAAATCCGACGACTTATTTTAAAGATAATAAACCAGCGACTAAAAAAGCGTTGGACTTATTATTGATGACGCAGGGTTGGCGGCGATTTAATTGGCAAGATGTTTTAAAAAAGTCAGCTAAGGAAATTATTTATGTACCAGAACAGGGTTTATCGCTTAGCGGAAAAATTACGAAAAAAGATAAAGATAACGAACCCGTAAAAGCAGTAGGTTATTTGTCAGAACTATCAACTAGTTTAAGCTTAATTCCTTTTGAAACGGATGAGGCAGGAATATTTTTAATTGATAATTTACAGGCTCCAAATGGAACGGAAATGGTTTTGCAAGCAGCTACTTTTAATAAAAAACAGCAAAAAGTAAAGAAAGGAAACTTGGCATTAAAAGGGGAGCGAAATATTAATATAAAGCTAGTAGAAAAATTGCCTATGCCTATTAGTAAAAAAGAAATGGCTGTTCAATTGCGTGAAAGTCAAGAAAAAATGGCGGTACAAGAATTGTCTAATTTGGAAAATATCCAATATAAAAATGATGTAGCTTATAATGAGATTGACGAATGGTCAATTGAAGTAGATGCCATTTCGGTTATTGCTAAAAAGATTGATAAAGTGGTGGAGTATTACGAAGATGGTATGTTGTACAAAAGACCAGATACTAGAATAAGAATGGATGAAGTAATAGACCCTAACGCACATACTAATCTTTTAGGCATTTTGCAAAGAACACCAGGTTTGACAATAGACAATGGAGCAGTTATTATTCGTGGTCGGCAAACTGGATCAAGCCAAAGTAGTGGCTCCGATAATGCTAATTTTTTAGTCAATGGTGCTTTAGCATCTGCGGAATATGCGACTTCCATTAATCCTGCTAATATTGCTTTTATTGATGTGGTTCGAAGTCTTAATAAGTTGAGTCTTTATGGCGAAACTGGCAGTAATGGATTGGTACTGATTTATTTAAAATCGCCACAAGACCAAGAAAGAGAGAAAAAAGAAGTAGAGGGGATTAAAAACTTCTCTTTTAAAGGATATGATGTAGCCAGAGAATTTTATACGCCTACTTACAATCTAACGAACCGAGAAAATGGGAAACCAGATAATAGAGTTACTTTGCATTGGGCACCAACTATCCAATTTAATGAATCGGGAGAAGCTTATATTGAATTTTATACTTCGGATAAAACAGGCGTTTATGATATAATAATAGAAGGAATTAGCAAGACTCGATTACCTATTGTTGCCCATTCTACGATTATGGTAAAATAAGTTAATTTGGTTTACATTTTAATAATTCTTAGATAAGTTCTCAAGAACTTGATTTAAATCGCCCTATGATTTAAATCAGCTCATCGGACGACGATAGTCATCCGACGAGATGATTTTGAACCTAGATTAAGAACTTACATTCTCAGCATTTAAACTCATGAAAAAGATAAATATTTCAACTCAATTAATTGCTTGTTTACTATTAATGACTGCGGTTGTAAATGCACAAACCATCAAAGCAATTGTGGCAGATGAGGAAAGCCGTCAAGTTATTCCAGATGTTTTTGTTTTTTTAGATAATAGTTCAACAGGAGCTATTACAGGTAAGGAGGGACGGTTCGAATTAAAAACAGAAGTTCAGCATAATCTACTTTTAGTCTTTTCTCACCTAAATTACGAATTAAAATCCCTTGCAGTTAAAGACTTAACTGCTTTGACAGATACTATTTTTTTAACGCCAAGTGGAGTAGTCTTAGAAGAAGCAATTGTGGTAGAAAAAGCTAAACCTAGGGTTCGGTCAAGATGGCTAAAACGTTTTAAATCAGAATTTTTAGGGGAAGACTATGACAAATCATTAGTTCATATTCTTAATCCAGAGGTCTTATTATTTAAACAAGATAAAGGCAAATTAATTGCGGAATCAAAAGCACCATTAATCATCGAAAACAAAGTATTGGGCTACAAAGTACAGTTTTTTTTAGAAGACTATAAATCCTATAGGGAAGGTGATTTAGTTTATTATGGGAAAGTGTTTTTTGAAGAGTTGACGGGTGGTAGTAAAAAAGAAATAGCCAAGTACAAAAGAAACCGATACAAGGTTTATGAACAATCTAGTCGACATTTTTTCGCTAATTTAGTGCAGCAAAATGAAATGATAAATAGATATGAGGTAGGATTTTCTTTATTTAATAAAAATGAAGAATTTATCAATTATGAACCTTTTCCTTTGGATTCTTTATTAATAACTGAATTTCGGAAAGGCAAATATGAAATTTCCATTAATCGTATTTTAACCATTACCAATAATACGCTTAAAATTAATCAAGGTAGGCAAAAAAATACAGGAACAACTATGGCTGGAAGAGTGGGGAATTTTAAACAAACGACGAATAACCTTCCTCAGTCTTACTTATGGTCAAAACACGGTAGAATTGTTGTTAACAAATATGGTTCTATCTTAAATCCGACGGAAGTGGAGGAAGCAGGCTACTGGGCTAGTTTGCGAGTAGCGGCTTTATTGCCTTTGGATTATGCGGTGAAGGTGAAGCATAAGAATTAGAAGCTGTAATCAAACTACAAATTAGCAGAAAATAAAAGAGGGCATAAAATGGAATTGATAAAACCATCTTTATGCCCTCTTCTATTATCGAATTTATAA
>JBGCFJ010000276.1:0-9557 GCA_045106885.1 Saprospiraceae bacterium | reverse complement strand
ACCTACCAGTTCTGCGGCTTTATTTTGTCCTTCTACGGCGTTGGGAAAATACTCATTATGCTACGGCATAACTCCGTTTTTCCCGCCTTGTACAAGAACAAACTAAAACCACATCTTCTAGTAGGTTATTTATTGCCTGCTCCCTTAGTTGATTAATTCATCAAATTCTTAAGTTATTTTTACTATTGGGCATTTTGATTCTAGGCACTAGGTTTCTGACATTACACAAATTAAATATATATTTTACATAAATTTAATCAATTAATTATCAACCTATTTCAAAATTGGATTTATTGACCGAAAAAAGATTGCTATATCGTGCCGAAGCTACGCTCCTTAAAGGAAAATGAAATTCAGCAATTCCTACAGACAGTTTCGAAGCTACGCTCCTTGATTTTTTACTAAAATAGCAGCGCTCTGCCCCCGTCTGTAGAAGTAATTAACTCAAAATTCCTTTAAGGAGTGTAGCTTCGTCACCACAAAAAATAAATTGAAATCTTTTTGCGGTCAATAATTGGGCTACCCGTCTAAGATTGGACATTTTCGACAACAGCGAATCTATATTCGCTGCTCTAAGCGTCGGAAAATATAGATTTTCCGTTGTCTGTCCTAAACTTAAATGTCCACCTTTAGACGGGTAGCCTTATAATGTACGGTGGACTGCCTACTGTAATATTGCTCACTGCAACTATCGACTACTAGTATTCATTCGTTTATTAAATTCTGCACTCGCTACTTTTTTGCTTCGTTTAATAATTTGTAGCATTTTATTAGGCGGCGTTCTTTCCGCATCAAATTTCAATAAATAAAGTGGGGTCAAAGTGGATAAAGTTCGCTCTACCTTTAATCCATACAAAGCATAATTGGTACACCATTCTTTAGCATTCAGTTTTTCGGCGAATTGTACAATAATTTCATCTGTAATTGCCCCTGCTGGCATTCTCGCAGCCGTGTCTTTTTTAAGTCCTTCTAACCAACCTCTATCAATAATAATTTCCATTATTTTTCCGCTCAAAGTCGGTAAAGATTTAGGGGCTCGAATTCGCCATTCCACTTGTTTTTCTCTATTTTTTTCGTACAAATGAATTGTGGTAGTTGGGGCATCCATAATATTCATCCCATATTCCGCTTTTTTACTCCATATATCTGCTTGCTCACAATCCGCTTGTAATTGAGTAAATTCTTCTTGAGTTAATTGACTGGTTGCTTCTCCTTCTTGCTTTGTCCACATTTTCCCATTAAAAATCATCCAACCATTTTCATAAACGGTTAGGTCAAATATTGGACATTTGCCTCGGCAACCTCCTTTTTTATATTCCAATACTTTTGGTAAGGCAGTTATTTCCTCTTGAGTTAATACTTTTTGAGTGGTACTACAGGAACTTAGGAAAATTAGACTCCCTATTAAAACGATGGCTATGATGATAGTTAGTTTCATGATTACTTTTAGTATTTGGACGTTTTTTTTGATTTAGGTAACGAATGATAAAAGTAAATATTTGACAATGATACAGGAAATTGGAATAAAGTAACATCAAAAACAAAAACCGGTCAGCAAACTAACGCTTGCTGACCGTAAAATTGAATGAGATAATATTAAAAGTTTTGCTGTGAAGCCACAACTGTGAACAGTCGCGTTCAACAACGAGTATCTTTACTCAATCACAATCATCCGCTTTATCACCTGCTTTTTATCCATTATTAGTTGATAATAAAGTACCCCTTTATCTGTTAAGTCAGCAGCATTAAGTTGGATTTCTTGGTCTCCACTTTCGTAGATTCCACTGATTTCCTTTAACACTTTACCTTGCACATCCAAGATGCGTAGGTCTGCCTTACCAGCTTCTGGTAAGTAAAATCCAATAGAGGTTTTATCTCTAAATGGATTTGGGCGGTTCTGATAGAGTTGAAGACTTGTTGGCTCGGAATTGATGAAGTCGAGTTGAACATTAGTAATGTTCCCATCTGCATCATACGCTTCCGCAGTAGTAATACTGGAAGTAATCTTTAATTTTTCGCTCAATCGCCCAGTTGAACTGGATTTGAAAATTAAGCTGAATAAATTAGTTACTTTCTCTGTAGCTACGGCACCAGAAGTATTCCAACTAGTTGTTAGCAAACCTCTTTCTGTTAAATTAAATCCGAAATTATGTTTCATGGCAGTCGCTTCTACCATGTCAATTAATACTAAATCTTGAAAATCAATCGTAAATTGGTATCCATCCAATTTAGTAGTCGCAGGTAACACGAAGTCAACGGTATAGGTTTGACCCGCTTCTAGTGTTTGGTCAGCCACCTGGATAGCTGTAAAACTTCTAGATTCTGCAGACACTGCTTCGTCAAAACTAGCGCTTTGATTCACGTCGCCTATTTTTACTGCCATAAAATCTACCTGCATTGCTGCTTCCATATCCAACAGTTCTACTGTCTCTCGGTAAGACTCTTCGGCTGGGCTGTCTGTTGTAAATGCATAATTGGCATCTACAAATTTCCAACTGGTGTTATTGGGGAATTTTTGATTGATATTTAAGATTAATTGCCTTAGCTGTACCATGTCATAAGCAGAGATAGTGCCAGATTGGTTCACATCTGCGGCAACATATTGGTACGGGGAATTAAATGATTGTAAGCCTAATATATGTTTAGAGATTAAGACAAGGTCAAAGGTTGTAACGCCGTTAAGTGGATTAGTATCCAATTCAGGCTTTAAAGTGTAAGAATCGTTTTTAGGAAGCGATATTTGGAAAAGTCCGTTTTCGGTAACGGTTGCAATACTATTTCCATCGCTAGTAGTCGCTGTTACGGTAACATTATTCATCATTTTATCATCAGTAGTCTGGATACTTCCGCTCACAAAAGATTCAGGGTCAACAGATTGACAAACGCCCATATTATCTTGAACATCAATGGTAGAGGTACAGAAAGCATAATTTCCACCTTTATCAATCACATACATTCTAATTATTTGTGTTCCATAATTATTACAATCAAAATCAATATTACCTGATAAGGATAATACTTCATTCAACGTAGCAGGTGGTTCTCCTATACTACTATGCCACAAAGCATAACGTAATAAATTTTTAGGGGTACAATTATCAAAACTTCCTAAATTAACATCTGAGGGCCAAACAGTAATTTTTCCTTCTTGCCCCATTTCCACCCGTATACCTGATTCACAATAAGCAGTCGGTTTTTTGCAATCTGTAAATGTATAATCTTTATGTATCGTTGTACCATTTCCACAAGGGTCATTAGCAGAAAACTGTACTCGGTAAGTCAATCCTGGATTTACAGGGTAATTAAATTTACTTCCTTTCCCTGAATCAACCTTTATTTCATCTATGTAGATTGTCCACCAAAAATCTAAGGCAGCAAAATCAACACAGGAGGTCGCTTCCGCAGAGAAGGTTCTCATTTCATCACAATTATACATACCATCTACGGTGGTAGCAGTTTCACCTGCTGTACCTTCCCTAGTTAAACAAGTATCTATGTCATTAATCGTAATAGTTGGCCCATCAAAACTATGTACTTTAAGTACCTGAATATAAGTTAGATAGCCATTCGTTGGATACTGTGTATAATTAATCGTTCTAGTCGTATCTACAAATCCATAATCGTCTTCAACTCTATTTAAAAGATATGGGTCATCTCCAGCTTTGTATAAACACCAGTTGATAATGTGATAAGTTCGTTCTACTTTATAACAGGCTTCATCTTTAACGATAAATACTTTATCTTCGTGTTCCCAGCCAATTTGGTCACAAGAACCAGATTGAATATCAATCGCAGCAACAGGGAAAGCTTCTCCACAATCACCTGACCAATCAGCAGGTAAAGTAATTTTCCAATTTGGTCGATACTCTAAAGCAATTAATTGCGTCTCCCACGGAGATTGATTAGAGGCCCAATCAATTGCTCGGTATCTTCGTTGAATTTGTGTTTGTCCACAAGACCGTTCTACCAGTTGGTATTCTTGTTCAATCGTCATTGGATGACATCTAATATTATCATCACAAATATCCAATGGATTACCATAAGTTGTATTGAATTCAGTCAACATATCTCCAGTTAAAGGTAAATATTCATCCTCATCAAATAATCCATTTTTATTCGTATCAGTAGAACCTCCTAAGTCACCTGCCTTAAATTCATCACAGAACAAATCCACATCAGGTAATTTACCGCAAGAAGGATAAATATCATCCCTAACATTAAGCTTTGTATGGCAAATATTATAGTTGCCTTTAGTATCCGTAATTCGCAAATAAATCTTCGGATTGTCATGAATAGCTTCACAAGCCAAAGTAGCCATTGTATCCCAAGTAATACCATCAAAGCTAATTTCTCGCTTAGCAATACCACAAGCATCCCAGCTACCACCATCTATTTCGTCAACATTAATAATTCTTGACCAATTGCTACCGACAAAGAAATTCAACTCATCGACACAAACAGCAGATGGTTTAGTCACATCTCTAATAATAACATATTTAAAGCAAGTATCTTGTTTCAATTGTTCATGACAAGCATCATCAGCTACCCAACCAATTCTAAACGTATCACAGAATAACGCCCCTGAATTCGATAAGTTGGTCCCTAATTTTTTCCAAATTCCTTCATGTAATTGCTCCACACAGAACATTTTCACACTAGGATTTGGGTCACAATTATCCGTAGCAGTAGGCGCAACTAATTTCTCAGCAGTCATATTGATTTCACATTCAAAATGTCCTAAATCAATTAACAATGGATTATTTGCACCACTAACTGCACTAGAATCAGGGCAATCTACAAAAGTGGGTGCTATCGTATCAGTAATCGTTATAGCCTGTGTTGCTATTTGAACTGGGCCTATAGATGAGTTACACCAATCCAATACTTTCCAACTTCTTGTCCATCTTTCACCACAATCTGATGGAAATTGTTGGTCTTTTTTTACTAAAATATAACCACAGATATAAGCTTCTGTACTAAGATGTACCGTATCTCTAGGGGTAAATACTCCATTCTCTATAGTACCTGTAAGCAATCCAGGTTTTTCCGCATCTTCATAAGAATATCCTGAATTACAATTCAAAATTGTACGTCCTGGATGATAAAATTGAGTAGGTCTGATGATAAAGAGAGTATCACTCAAATAACTCGTATTACCACATAAATCGACCGCTTTCCATCTAATCGCTACTTTTCCAGTATTACAAGTATTCACATTGTCTACCAATTGTATACCATCCAAAGAAACAATGGCTGTATCGCAATTAGCAACTACTTCAGGGGCTTTTAAGAAGCCCATCAATCCTAGCGTATCACACGCTACAACCGTATCCAAATTTTGAAAGTTTACAAAAAATGGCGGGGATTGGTCATCAAAATTAACGACAGTTTCACAAGAAGTTTCTGACATACCATTGGTACAAATCGTCATATCATCTAGCATATATTCATAGAAAACTCTAGAAATACGAGCAGTAAGATTGCCTCCACATAAATCAGCAACACCATATTTTAATAAGGTGTCTCTATATATAATTGGATAAGGTAGCCCTGGGCCACCGCCACCTGTGATAGTCTTCTTTAAGTTTCCGTTACCTATCTCTATATCAATTCGATAATATAAAGTATCTGTAATGGTATCACAAGGACTTTCCAATAACATATCAGGCGTCAAATAAAGCGCACAAGCGGATCCTAACGGAATGAATACTTCATCGTTACAAATTAAAGTAGGTGCAGAGACCGTAAACGTTTTCTCCACTTTACGTGTGGGGAAATTCTTTGCGCGCCAAACTGCTTTGAATAAACCAACACCAAAAGTATCTCGAACAATGGCATCAAATTTCACGCAAGTATCTAAGCAAGCCATTCCCTGCGCATTATAAATAGTCAAACAGAAAGTATCGATTGGATCACCACAAATATTTAAAGAATCAGGAGCTTGAATCGGTACAATCGCATAAGCTTCTCCACAAGCTAAAGCAGCACTAGAAATAGCGGGGCAAACGATATTGGTTGCTTCTAAATCTTGGCAAGATACCCAAGATTCCCAGCCACGCCCTTTAGCATTATCGCCATTGGTCGCAAACTCAAAAGTCAAACAACCAGTTGGATTACATTCGGATTGAACCCAGCCACCAGTGGCACTAACACCAGCACCAGAATAGGCAGCTATTCTTCGGTTAGCTTGTACACTATCTGCCTCATAAACATATAGCGTATCGCCAGGTGCGACTTCAAAAGCAGTAAAAGTAACAAAAATACGTTTCGTCTCATTAGGTGGACAAATCGTTAAAGTATCTCGATGAGCAACCGTATCTGGATACAAATGTTCATATTTATTTTGAAATGCATTAATTGCATCACAATCTCGGATTATATCTTTACGAGCAGAATCTAGTGGCATATTGATAACCTGTGTATCAGTCATCATGTATGCATAATTAGTACTATTCTCCGTTAAGTTTTCGGCTATATTAGTGTGTAAAATTGAAGCTGTTTCCGTCAATTTAGCTGCACTATTAGCGAAACTCAAAGTACCATGGATAGACATAGAGCAAAATACAAAAAGTAGTGCTCTTAAGGCTAGATATGGGTACCATTTTTTCATGTGTGGTAAATTTTTATTTAATAGTGTTGGATAGGGAACGGTTGACAGTACGAGGTACACGACTCCGTGTTATTCAACTAAAATGCTATTATAAAGTGTAAAATTTCAGATGTTGTATTTTGACTACAACATGGGATTTAATGTTCAGTAATTTCTAGTAATTCGGTTGTCAGTTGTCAGTTTGAATGACAACTGACAACGGACAACCAACCACTGCGCTTATTCTAACAACATCATTTTTCTAGTAAGCAACTCATTATCAGTAACTAATTGATAATATAAGACACCTTTGGAGGTCAATGATTGACCTTCAATTAACCATTGTTGGTTGCCTGCTGCAAAATCTTTTGTTTCTTGTAATAAAACGCTTCCTTGTACATCTAAAATCGTTAAAGTCACGCTTCCCGCATCTGGTAATTGAAAGCCAATCGTCGTCTGTTCTTTAAAAGGGTTTGGGCGATTCTGTTCAAGTGTAAATCTAGTTGTAATCGGTTCAAAATCTAAAATAATATCCAGAATTTCTCCTGTTACATGGTAAGCTTCTGTAGGTGTAATTGTTGGTTGTAAGTGTAAGAATTCGCTTAAATTTCCAGCTGTTTGGGCTTTAAATTCGAGCGAGAATAAATGTGTGTGTATGGTTGTAGATTCGGTGAAACCGCTCAACTGGTCCCAACTGCTTAATAAAATATTTCTGTTAAGTAAGTGCTGTCCGAAGTGATGGTATTTAACCAACCCTTCCTGAATGTTTGTCAATTCTAATCCTGTAAAATCTAATGCTAACTGATACCCTTCTATTGTTTGTAAATCTGCTAGGGTAAAATCTATGGTAACAGTCTCTCCTGCTTTCAGGGCTTTATCTGCCCATTTAAAAGTCAATTTGTTACGGTTTGTTCTTGCTTCGCTTTGCTGTAAACTATTGGACGTTGCCGTAGCATTCAAATCGCCAATCTTAATCGCTACAAAATCAGCATCCATCATATCTGTTTGATGATTGTTAATTTCAATAGCTTCCCTATACGCTTCTTGTAAAGGCATGTCTGCGGTAAAAGCATAAGTAGCATCTACAAATCGCCAGCTATTATTTGTTGGAAAATCAGGTGTAATATTTAAAATTAATTGTCTTAATTGTACTAAATCAAAAGCTGTTACGGTGCCAGAATTATTAATATCGGCAGCGATATATTCATAAGGCGTCGTAAATTTTTGTAAACCTAAAATATGCTTACTGATTACAATCAAGTCAAAAGTTGTTACGCCATTCAATGGTTCATCGGTTTTAACAGGAATGACATTATAGGCAGCTCCCTTATTTAGATTCAAAGAGAAATCACCTCCTGTAGTAGTTGTAGTAGTTGGCATATCTCCAATTCGGTTCACCATAATATCGACAGATTCTACCATCATACCTGTTGTTGTTTGGATATTACCCGCGACAATGGCTTGTGTAGATAATGAATCACCAGTACATATCCCATTCCTATTATTAACAATTACAGTCGTGACACAGAAATCATAATTCTCTTCTTCATCCAGAACATAATAATAAATTTGCTGAGGACCTCTGTATGCACACTCCAAATAAATAGTGCTTGGTAAACTAGCAACACTTGACTTATCATTTGGAGGCAATAAAGAAAGACTTTCGTGCCAAATTTTATACTTTAATCGAGACTGTGAAGTACAATTATCCCAACTACCTTTATCAAATTGGGTCGCATCAATTCTCGCCGTAGAATCTCCTTTAATTTCCACATTCACCTCTGGAATACAAATTACATTGGGTCTAGTACAATCCCAAAATTCGTAGGTTTTAGTTAAGCTACCTTCATTGCCACAATTATCATAAACAGTAAATCTAATGGTATAAACAACCTTTGGTCGAACAGTCCAGTAAAATTTATTGCCTTCCCCGTTACCAACTAAGATATTATCTTCATAAATTTCATAAGAAAAAGAGAAATTCTGGAAATCATTCTTTTCACAATCACTAGCTTCTACAGAGAAGGTTCTAATTGTATCACATTCGTAAGGGGCTGCTCCAGGTGTAATATCTTCCACCCCAGCAGGATTCGCATCTCCAACGCCATAGATACAAGTTTGCACTTCATTAATAGATAAAGTAGGAGCTACATTGTCCATTATTTTTAAGACTTGTATATAAGTATAATAACCATAATTAGATACATCTTCGTAAGAAATTGTTCTTACATCATCGACCAAGCCTAAGGCATTCTCTGTTCTATTCAATTCAATAGGTTCTTGACCTTGTACATAATTACACCAATTAATGATATGATAAGTTCTAATCACTTCATAACAAGCATCAGGTACTAAATCAAATACTTGGTCTTCATGTTCCCATGCCAATATATCACAAGCACCGTTTTCAATAGTAATATCTGCATCAGGCACTTCATCTCCGCATTCCCCAAAGAAATCTACTGGTAAAGTAAAAGACCAACTTGGCGTGTAATTAATATAGATATTTTGATATTTCCATTCAGAAGAAAGACCTTGACCATTCCAATCTGTAATTCGGTATCTTCTTCTACCTTCTACCACGCCACATTGTGCATAAATCAATTGATATTGCTGTTCAGAAGTAAAAGAAACACAAGCCAAATTGTCTTCACAATTAGGGTTTCCAAATTGATTGTTATATTCTATTAATAAATCATCTGTTAAAGTTACCCATTCTTCATCGTTAAAAGCATAATCTTCGTTCGTATCCGTTGAAGGACCAAATTGTTCATTATGAAACTCATTACAAGTTCCTGTAAAATCTGGCAAATCTTGACAAAAAGGCGGAATGACATCAAGTAAAATTACATCAAAACCACAGATATTAGTATTCCCACCTTTATCGGTAAATCTAAGCTCTGTAAAGAAAGTTTGATGCACATCCGTACAGACAAAGTCAATATATTCGCCCCATGGGCCACCTTCT
>JBGCFJ010000275.1:0-4383 GCA_045106885.1 Saprospiraceae bacterium | reverse complement strand
CACCCTAAGTTTCCAACCAGAAAAAGATGCGAAAGGTAAAATTCGATTATCTGGATGGACAGAAAGCGACGGATGGAAAGGTCAAGGTCAATTAGTTGATGGTAGCTGGGTCAGTTGGGCAGCGACTTCCACGAAAGCCGCCACTAAAACAGCAGGTGGCAAAAAGGATAAAAAGAAAAAAGAAGAAAGTACAGCAGCTTTAGGTCAAGTTACTTTCCCTTTTAAAGCTTTTGGTACCACTACCCTTCCTAGTCAAAAAACCTACTTAATCAAAAATGCAACCGTTTGGACGAATGAAGCGGATGGCGTACTTGAAAATGCGGATGTCTTAATCCGAAATGGTAAAATTGCTCAAGTTGGTAAAAACCTAAGTGCGAATGGTGCAACAGAAATTGATGGAACAGGCAAACACGTAACGGCTGGTATTATTGACGAGCATACGCATATTGGTGCGAGTGCTATTAATGATGTAGCCACCAATTCTTCGATGGTTAGAATTGGCGATGTGGTTGATTCAGAAGATGATGATATTTATCGAGCTTTAGCTGGAGGGGTAACTGCAGCGCAAATTTTGCATGGTTCTGCCAATCCAGTTGGTGGTCAATCGGCTTTAATAAAGATGCGTTGGGGTGCTAGTCCTGAGGAAATGAAAATTAAGAATGCGCCTGGTTTTATCAAGTTTGCTTTGGGTGAAAATGTAAAGCGTTCTCGTAGTACGAGTTCTATTCGGTTTCCACAAACTAGAATGGGTGTTGAGCAAGTGTTTGTGGATGGTTTTACCAATGCCTTGGAATATGAAAAGAAATGGAAAGCTTACCTTAAATTATCTGAAAAGGATAAAACTAAGACCATTGCACCAAGAAGAGATCTGGTGCATGAAACGATGTTAGAAATCATCAGAAAAGAACGATTTATCAGTTGCCACTCTTATGTGCAATCGGAAATCAATATGTTGATGCACGTAGCAGAGCAATTCAATTTCAACATCAATACTTTCACGCATATTTTGGAAGGTTATAAAGTAGCAGACAAAATGAAAGCACATGGTGCTGGTGCTTCTACTTTCTCTGATTGGTGGAATTATAAATGGGAAGTTCGATACGCTATTCCTTACAATGCGGCAATTATGCATAATGAAGGGGTATTAACAGCTATTAATTCTGATGATAGAAACATTGGTCGTCGCTTGAATCAAGAAGCGGCTAAGTCAATTAAATATGGCGGTATGAGTGAAGAAGATGCTTTGAAAATGGTGACTTTAAATCCTGCTAAATTATTGCATTTAGACGATAGAATGGGTAGTATTAAAGTGGGTAAAGATGCAGATGTTGTGCTTTGGACCGATAATCCATTATCTGTTTATGCTAGAGCAGACAAAACATTTATTGATGGAAAAATCTATTTTGACATTGCCGAAGATAAGGCACGTCGAGCTACTTTGCAAAAAGAGCGAGCTAGATTGATTCAGAAGATGAATGCTGCTAAAAAAGGCGGTGCGCCAATGAAAAAAGGTGGGTCTAAAATGAAAATGGAATTCCATTGTAATAGTGTTTTGGGCGAGGAGACAGAGCATGAGCACTAATTGAGACCATTTCATTGTCAGATATCAGACCATAAATTAAAATTTATTGTCAGAAGTCAGATTTTAAAAAACAACCATTCTTATTACTATTGGAAAATTTCCAAGTAGTCTATTCCCCTCCATTTCAAGGGAGGGGTCAGGGGTGGGTTTAAACAATAAAAAATGAAAAAATCATTCTATCTAATCTGCTTTTGTTTAAGCTTTGTGTATCAAGGCTTTGCACAAGTACCAATTCCTGTGGCAGCGCAATCCAGCCCTATTTTATTAAAGGGCGGAACGGCGCATTTAGGCAACGGGCAAGTTATTCAAAATAGCCTTATCGCTTTTGATAAAGGTAAATTAACGGCGGTTCAAGCAGCAAGCACTAGTATGGACGAAGCTGGTTTTCAAGTCATTGACATTACAGGGAAACATGTCTATCCAGGTTTTATTTTGCCGAATAGCAAAATGGGTTTGAAAGAAGTTTCTTCCGTTAAAGCTATGACGGATTCTAGAGAACACGGTACAATCAACCCTAATATTCGGTCGATTATTTCTTATAATACCGATTCTGAATTTATTCCAACGATGCGATTTAATGGCATTTTATTAGCGGAATCTACACCAGAAGGCGGTACTATTTCAGGTACCTCTTCTGTGATGGAAATGGAAGGTTGGAACTGGGAAGATGCAGCACATACGGTTGATGTGGGCATTCACTTAAATTGGCCCAATAGAATTTCTCGTCGATTTGATTTTGCCACTTTTACTAGGAAGGAAGAGCCTAATAAAAACTACCAGAAAAATATTAACGGTTTAAAAGACCATTTTTCAGCGACTAAAGCTTACATGGCAGCACCTAACAAGGTCGCCAATGTAAAATTAGCTGCAATGGAAGGGCTTTTTGATGGGTCTAAAAGGCTGTTTTTACATGCAGACTCCCCGAAAGAAATCGTTGAATCTATTCGTTTTATACAACAACAAGGCGTGAAGCATATCACATTGTTAACCGACGAATCTGCTTTATATGTAGCTGATTTTTTGAAGGAAAATAATATTCCAGTTATTATACCACAAACGCAAAGAGTGCCTGACCGTTCGCATCAAGCAGTTGATTTGCCTTATGAGTTACCACATTTATTGACGGAAGCTGGTGTTACGGTTAGTTTATCGCACCAAGGCATGGAATCACAGGCTAGAAATTTAGCTTTCTATGCAGGTACAGCGGTCGCTTATGGAATGGATAAAGAAGAAGCACTTAAAACGATTACTTCTAATACTGCACAAGCATTAGGTATTGATAAGCGAGTAGGTACTTTAGAAGTAGGAAAAGATGCGACTCTATTTGTCTCAGCAGGAGATGCTTTAGATTATAAAGGTAATATTTTGAGTCATGCTTTTATAAGTGGGAAATTGGTCGTTTTACCAAATAAGCAACAGGAGTTGTTTGAGCGGTTTTCTACTAAATATGGACATAAAAAATAATAGATGATAAGCAATGAGTTAGGAAATCAACTATTCCTAACTCATTGTTTACATTATTCGGAAAATAATGTCTATATTTATAACCTAATGAACCTACTATGAAGAAACAAAAAAAAAAAAAAGTCTTGCATCCTGATGATAATTTTTTCAAAGTTATCATGCGGGAAACAGAAAATGCCAGAGCCTATTTGGTTAATTTTTATCCTTCCATTGCCGACCTTCTAGATTTAGATTCCTTACAATTATCGAATACGAGTTTTACAAATCCTAAATTCAAATCTTTTGATTCTGATATAGTTTATCGTTGTCGATTTAAAGGAACAGAGAAAGCTATTTACTTTTCACTACTTTGGGAACATAAATCAGAACCAGAAGAATACGTTGCGATTCAAGTTGGTTTGTATATAATGCAGGCTTTATACACTTTAGAAAAAAGCAAGGATACGGAATTAGAACCTATCATTCCGCTTATTTTTTATAATGGAAAAACAAGTTGGCAGCCTAAGACGATTACTGAATTATTTCAGCAGCACCCTTTTTTTGATTCTATTAAAGACTATTTACCCAATTTTCAGTTTCTATTTAAAATATTACCAATACGCCACCCGAAGAACTTTTAGCAATAGAAGAACGTTTTTTTCGTAGTAGTATGATTGCAATGGCAAATCGCTTTAATGCAGATTTGCTAATCGAAAATATTTCTATTATTTTTGAAGAAGATAATCAAGAACGCTTATTGAAAATTGCAACTTATTTTTTCGCAATTATTGAACGTTCCCCTAAAAAATTCCAAGACATCGTAGACAATATAGAATTTACCACAAAATCTAAGATTATGAGTACTTTAGCTTTGATAAAAAAAGAAGGACGAGAAGAAGGAATTGAAGAAGGTCAATATAAAAAATCTATTACTACTATCCGAAACATGACCTTGAAGAAACTAGACATCCTCTCAATTGCAGAGTTCTCTGATAATACTATAGCTTTCGTCAAACAAGTTCAAAACGAACTTAAACTAGAAGGCAAAATAAAGACCTTGCTGACAAAAAAGGAAAGCCCTGCTGCAATTGCTAAAAAACTGAAGGTATCAGAATGGTTTGTGGAAGTGATTCGAGATTTAGGCAAAAAGAAGAAAAGAAATAAATCCTAAGATTATGAGTACTTTAGCTTTGATAAAAAAAGAAGGACGAGAAGAAGGAATTGAAGAAGGTCAATATAAAAAATCTATTACTACTATTCGAAACATGACCTTGAAGAAACTAGACATCCTCTCAATTGCAGAGTTCTCTGATAATACTATAGCTTTCGTCAAACAAGTTCAAAACGAACTTAAACTA
>JBGCFJ010000274.1:0-7087 GCA_045106885.1 Saprospiraceae bacterium | reverse complement strand
TGGGGTTGTTTGCACATAGCGTAAAAAAGGTCAAGTTCATAAACATTATATTTACAAACCTGACCTTTAATCAATCATTCTACAATTTCACATCTTTCAGTAAATCCGCAGGGTCTATCGGATTAGGCGGCACAATAAATTTGTAAGTGCCATAAACATTAATATGCTGCCAAGCAATAGGCGCAATCTTCTTGACCTTTTCCAAAGCCTCTGTATTCCCTTCTTTCTCATATTTTTCCAGTAATTGAGATAGCAACCATGTATTATAATAGATGATAATATTGGCAATTAAGTGGGTGCAATTGGCAATTACCTGTTGCTCTTGCACGGTATGGACTCTAAATTTTCCACCATGCACATAAAAAATGTGTCGCTTTAATTGATGATAACCCTCTCCACGATTCAACGCTTTTTGAACATTTCTTCTTAGACTTGGCGAGTCTATGTATTCTAAAAGGTATAGCGATTTGAGGATTTTATCATACTCAATAATTGCCTGTTGGGTACGGTTATTCCGAGTGTAAGAGGATAGTTTTTTAATAATGGTACTCTGTGTAGTCGTTTTGAGTCCTAGAGAAGCAACAATTCGTTGAAAGTTATCCCACTCTTCTTCAACCAACTTGGTATCAATTTTTCCTTTGGATGACAGCAAATAATTATCTGGATAAGTACTTGGATATTCAAATGTATGTATCATTTTTGCTCTAGAGGTAATGGAGGCGTATCGAGGGGCAAACTGATAACCAAAGAAATCTAGGATAGCAAAGTTGACTTGATTTGTACCGTCGGTATCTGTTGAGTGGATTTCTGGTTGAATATCCGTTTGATTATTGTAGAGCAAGTCGAAGACAAAGTAACTCTCATGTTCATGTGTACCAATAATTTTGGCATTAACAGGAATATGATTAGCTACCATCGTGTAGTCACTAAGCCCCTTACCTAAACCATAATATTTTGGCGAATAACGGGAATTAATAGTATCGAACTTTGTACCAAATTTCTGACCGTCACTACTAGAGTGTACTTGGTCTTCTTCGATATTATAGTATTGAAACATCGGCAATTTACTGGTGGCATTGACGATTTTGATATTGGCTTTTTCTAGTGTTTCATTGCGGATAAAGTTATTAACCGCAGCGTTTAACTGATGTACTGTCATATCTGAAATCTGTGCCATTTTCTTTACACCGTGATTTGTTCCCAAAGCAAGTATGGCAGCAATAAGTTGTTGTTTTGGAATATCATTAGCCGCATCTTTCCCCAAAATATGAGTAAATTCATCCATAAAGCTCGTATGCCCGTGTACCAAATTCATTAACTCGGTAATATTCCTAGACTTGAACTGGCTGAAAAGGGAATGATTAACCTTGTCTTTAGTGCTTGGATATTGCAACGTCCATTTGGTAGAACCATCTGGCTTTTGCCCGTCAATTTTCACATACTTATTTTCTTCTTTCAAAATAGATTCATTGACCCTTTTGAATTTTGCTTCTAACTCCTCTTTCAACTCGGCTAATAATTCCTTGATGGGCATTCGTAATCGAGGAGCTTCAATACTTTCTAAAATAGCCTGCTTATTACGTTTCCAATACTCTTTGGGTATCAAATCTTGGTCAAAACTCTTGAACACAAAGCTGTCAGGAATAAAAATATCGCCACTTTCAATTCGATTACGAATGGTTTGTAACATATAAAATTCATACTGCTTCACAAGCAAGATACCATCTTTATAAAAATACTTTTTCTGATGGTCAGGGATAAACAAACAAGGAATTTGGTCTATTTTCACATTAACTAATGACCTGCCTTTAACCAAGATGGGTTTAGCAAAATCAATAGCTTCCATTAAATCTGTATTGCCACTCATTCCCTTAAAAGTCAGATGCACAAAGAGGTAGCGAATATTGAGAGAGACTTTTTGTTGGATGCTTTGGTAAAAAATCCTTTTGAGTTCTTTTTTGTCTAGCTTATTTTTGGTGATGTAGTCGCTGACAATAGGGAATTGTTTTTTGCCAAGTATGCCAAAAGCTGTTTTACGAACCACTCCAAAGGCAAGTGTATTGGCTATTTGTTCATCTATAAATAAGGATAAAATACGAGGTATTTTAATGAGTTGAGACATCCCGTCCAACTGATAGGCATAAATGGTATCTCTGGAATAACCTTCTGCTTCCTTTTCGTAAGTTCGGACATAATGCTTAAAGGCTTCAATCAAGGTATCATTGATGTGTCGAAATCGACTGTATGCAAAGCAAAGTAGATAAATATAGACCATATTTCGCTTCATCCGTTTAAGACGGAAAACGCTGTAATGTTCAGCTAGCGTTGCATAGTACCGAATATTTTCATTGGATATTTCCAGTTTTGGAATCAGTAGTTGAGCCAGTAGGTATATCTTTTCCATCTGCTGCTTGCGGAGTACCTGTCCTCGCATTTGGTAGCATTTAAAGGAGCTTGGCTCTTGTTGTAGCCAAGTCAATAGGTAACTTCCTACTACTTTTTCTTCCAGTAATTGCTGTAACAGATTGGTGGCTTCTTGATTTAAAAGACCATCTGCTAATGTCTCCAATCTCAAACGTTCTCTAATCAAAGCCTGTGCAATGATGTGTTTTTGCATTACGCTGTAACCAAGCAGCACTATCTTTTGCTGCTCTAAATAATTGAGTAGTTCCCGAAAAATATAAATAGGTCGAGAATAAAGTTTGGCTAACTGCTCTGCTTTGGCTACCAATGTCGCTCTAATCTTTTCATCAGCAACTCGATAATCAAATAAATTCAAGATTACCTTTTGCTGTTCAAGTCGAGTGGGTTTAGATACTTTTCCTGATAAGTTGAGTAGGTGCTGCGGAAAGTAACGCTGTCGGATATACTCCGCATCTTTGTGTACTTTTTCGACATCAATGACAAAAAATAATTGCTTGGCTTTGAAATAACCCAATTGCAGCACAAAATAGGTTTTGGTAAAGAACCTATTGTATTGGTTCATAGCTGCTTTTTCGGCATCATTCAATTCAAAATAAGTCAGTCGAGCATCCTCATCAAATTTGGGAAGGTCATACAATTTGCTGATTTCACCATCCGATAAAATCGTCAGTTGTTTTGGCATAATATGTAGTTTTATAATGTTATAAAAAGAAATTACCTTTGATGGAGGGAAGGAAAACAGGGGAGTTGGGTCATTTAAATGAACCTATTAATAACCCAGCTTTTGGAAAAATTATTATACCCATTTACAGACCTATAATTGAGTCATAAAACCAATAAAATATATTTGTTTAGTACAAATCAGTAATTTTGAGTAAATTGAGAGCAATTTTAGCAGCAAAAGTGACTATTCTATGAATTATGCATATCTAAGAGTATCAACCGATAAGCAGGATGCTGAAAACCAAAAACTGGGCATCCTTGAATATGCAGCGGCTCGAAATATCCAAATTGATGAATTTGTGGAGGATGTGGTGTCGGGAACAAAGGATTGGCAAAAAAGAGCATTAGGCAATATTATTGAATCATCAAAGTCAGGTGATGTATTGATTTTTGCGGAGGTATCCAGAATTGCCAGAAGCACTTTGCAATGTTTGCAAATGCTGCAAATTGCAGCAGATAAAAAATTGATAATTCATGTAGCCAAGCAACAAATGATTTTTGATAATTCACTTAATTCTAAAATCATTGCCACTACGTTATCATTAGCCTCTGAAATTGAACGTACCTTTATTTCCATGCGAACCAAAGAGGCTTTGAAGAAAGCTAAAGCAAATGGAAAAATATTAGGCAGACCCAAAGGCAAGCAATCAACAAATGCTACGCTTGCTGCTAATCATGACCAGATAGTTTCTTTGTTGAAAGATAAGGTGTCTGTTTCTGCAATTGGGCGTATGATGAAAGTGGATAGGAAAACGGTGAGTCGGTATATTGAAAGGCATTTAACGGAGTACAAAAAACAGTAATGTACCAAGAAAACCATAATTGAAAAATGAATAAAATATTATTTCTAGGTGTTATTTTAGTTGTATCCTGTACGGTAAGAGATTCTGAAAAAGAAGAAGACTGTCAATCCTGTCTTGAAAAATATAGCTCAAGTATTGAATTTGATGAAAATCATTTAATCAAAAATATACCAAATTTAGATTTGGGTGGAATAAGTACTATTGGGTTAGGCGAATCTACTCACGGCTCTAAAAGTGAAATGGAAATCAAGACAAAGCTCCTAAAATACCTCTTCAGAGAACATCAGTTTGAAAAGGTATTTTACGAATCAAACTTTATTCTATTTGAAAGAGTGAATGAAAACTTACTTGATTCCACAGAAAGACTAAAAGCCTTTAAGGATTTAAATTTTTGGACGACCAGAACAAAAGAAAATTATTCACAAATTGAATTTATTTCAAATTTAAAAGCTCATAATCCAAATGTAGAAATTTATGGAATGGATTTTCAAAATCCTACTTTTGCTTTAAAAAAAATTAAAGAAGAAATACCAATAACGCTAGATAAGCAAATAGATTCTATGATTGACTTAATTCATAAAAGTAAAGGTAAGGTAAATGGTGAGCATTTAATTTATTTAGAACAAAGAAGAAATGATATTCTTAAATATCTTGAGCCTAACATCAATTTTGAAAAATATTTACAAATAGAAAATTATTTTAATTGGGCTTTTCAGGCAATAAATTTAGGGGTTCTCGAAAGAGATAGCTTAATGACCAATCTAATTTTAGATAATTCTGGTAACACAAAATCTATAGTTTTTGGTCATAATGAGCATATAAGCAAAAGGTATAAAAGTGTTGGAGGATACTTAGACAAAAGTCTGAATTACATAGCTGTAGGAATTGTTTTTTATGAGGGAGAATATACTGCTTGGAATGAAAAATCATTGAAGGTGAATATAGCTCAAAAACCACCTCAACACTCAATCGAATACTATCTAAAGAAGCTTAGTAAAAATCATTTAATCGTAAACTTAACTTCTTTAAGAAAAGACAAATTTTGCATTGATCCGTTTAAAGAGATAAAAATTAGAACGATTGGGGCGCAGGCTAAGGAGTTCCAATTTCAAGAAAAACAGATATTAGACAATTTCGATTATCTTATATTTATAGACAAATCGGTTGCATCAGTTGTTCTGTGAATATTACAGACTAACAAGGTATGGTGTTTTCTCTCGCATAAAATCACACCAACGGATATTTACGAGGTCATATAGCAATACGTCTATTTATTGTTTATAAATTTTACCTTTTTTACGCTATGTGCAAACAACCCCAAGTTGGTTGATTAAACCAGCTAATTCTTCTACCGTCTTATTAGATTCTCCTTGATTGTTTACCGTTGCTTTTAATTTCACTTTTCGTTCGTTCTCCAAGTCATGCTCATGATTGAATCTTCGCTTATCTTTCCTGTATTTATTGATGAAAGTATTACGCATAATCATGCTAATCCACGCTTTAAAATTACTATTAGGTTGAAAACTATTTAAATTCTTAAAGGCGCGATAAGCCGTTTCTTGCATCAAATCATTAGCATCTTCTTTGTTGCGGGTCAACTTCATAGCAAACCCTAAAAGCTTAGGTCTATTGATGGTTATTTGATTAACAAATTCTTTACTTTTCATAAGATAAATGTTTTACATTTTCAAATAATAGCATTACTATAACAAAACGTAAATTTACTACAATTACTTTGATTTATCAATTTTTTTTGGTAATAACGAAAGAATAATTTTGAATTTATATGGTGCTCTAAAATATATTCTGCTAGTTTTTTGAATATCAAGTCTAGTTTTATAATGAGTACTAGGTTGATTGGTAAATTTGCATTGACAAATACAATTTCATCAATAGAAATAATTGTTTTCTTAGTCTTTAGATTGCTTAATATATTCTAGCTGGTTCGGTAGAATTATTTCCTGTATCTATAATGAGGTAAGGTATAAAAAATAAAAACGAGTGGAATACGAATTCTTTTTATATAACTTGAACTTGTCAAAAAAACAGTATTTATATTGCTTTTTAATATGTAAATCATCTAAGTAATTTTTATTTGCTAGCAAATAAATTTAGATTATCATCAGAAATATTTTGTATCTATATAGTAAGCAATCAGTTGACTATTTTTAATATTATTCTAATTCCTATCTTTACTCTTTTGTAAAGATAGGAATCTATGTCATATTATCAATATTTTACTTTTCTGTAATTATTTTAGTGTGCATACTATCAGTATTCACTATGTTATTTCTGTTTTTAACAGAAGTGTATGACCAATATTTAGCATTTTTAGCCCTTGGCCCTTTTAAAAAAGAACGATTACCAGTTGCGACTATTTGAAGGTATTCTCCTTCTTTTTTTTGATGCCAAGGTTTAGCGTTTTTAGCTTTTGGCCCTTTTAAAGGTTTTTTATTTTCTACATAAACTATTGAGGATGTTTTATTTTTGTTCATCCAAGGTTTATGATTCTTAGCTTTTGGCCCTTGTAATCTAGTATTACTTTGGGAAAAGCCAATACTTGCCACTAAAAATAGGCAACTAAAAATAATTAGCTTTTTCATAAAAATTAATTTTATATGGTTTTATAAAAATGAGATTAATTAACTTCAGCCAATTTCTCCAATTTCAACTTAGCCACATTCAAAGCCCGCATAGTAGATTTTTTCTTAACACCATGCGCCTCCATTCTTACTAAAATCTGCTTAAGCAATTGCACCGTTTCAACGATAAATGGCCCTTTATTTAGCATAACACATTCTGCTTGTGCGCCTAATGATGCATCTGATACTTCTGCCCTAGTAGCAATCCCCGTCTTAGCTAAATTCTCTAAAACTTGGGTCGCCCAAATCACAGGAACATGAGCCGCCTCACAAAACCACAAAATCTGTTGTTGCACTTCAGAAATTCGCTCATATCCCAATTCTACTGCCAAGTCTCCCCTAGCTATCATTACCCCTATTTTAGGTCTTTTCATTGCCTCAAATAAAATGAGTGACAAATTTTCAAAAGCCTCTTTGTTTTCAATCTTAAAAACCACCCCGATATCCTCATTTTTTAATGTTGTTAGTTCTTGATACAATTTTTGTACATCTTCT
>JBGCFJ010000273.1:0-3477 GCA_045106885.1 Saprospiraceae bacterium | reverse complement strand
TTTTAAAAGTTACTAAAATTTTAAGAATATTTCCCTACCTGTTAAACAAGGTTAAAAATCATTTTTTTTAAGCATTCTTATAGTGGTGATACCGCCAATTCTGCATCCTTTAGATATACTATTGGTCTTTGCTGTATCTTTCTATCTAATTTCCTAAACTCCTAAGCTTATGAAAAATGTAATCTTCCTTTCCGTATTGATGATTTGTTGTACTTTTTCCTTGATTGCTCAGCACGAACGCACTGTTTTTGGTAAAAATGGTTGGCGGATTAGTGGAGCATGGGGCGGCCCTGCGGTTGGTGTAGGACAATTAGAAGATGAATTGGTTGTTTTTAGGGGTGGTTTTGGTGGCATAGAATTTGGCAAAAAATTATTCCTTGGCTGGGGTGGTTTTGAAACCGATAATGATGTTTATATTGATGCCTTAGATAATCATCGATTTAAAATGGACTATAGTGGATTTATGGTAGGCTATACCCCTGCTGCACATAAAACCATACATCCCAATTTTATGCTTTTAACAGGTTCAGGAAATGCACAAGTTGGCAATAGTGAAACAGATAATGTATTTGTAGTACAACCGACTTTAGGACTTGAATTAAACGTGTTTCGATTTTTTCACTTAACTATTGATGGGGGCTATCGGATGGTGACGAATGTAAATATACCTGAAATGACGGGGCGAGATTTATCAGGGCCTTATGCGGAGGTAAAGATGAAATTTGGGTTTTCTTGGTGAGCGTTTTTTACACATAGTCACATAGTATTTTCACATAGTCAACATAGTTTTACGAGCTAGATTTAAAACTATATTGATTATTAGAGCGTCAGATAAAAGATTGATATTAAAAAATAATTAAATATTTGTCTTATTCGTCAAATCCGTTGCCTTCATTCATCCGTTGGTCTATTTTCTACAAACGGATGAATGAAAGCAACGGATAATTATTAATTTTTATCTGACTGTCTAGTGACTGTATGATAAAAGAAACAATCATCAAAAACCAGCAATCTCGCCATCCATCCAAGCGGTTCGATTTTCTAAATAAGCTTTTAATGCACCGACACTTTGAGGGTAATCAACTGCTCCCCATTTATCAAAATTTCTATCTATTGCCCCATTGTCTTGTAAATTAGCTGCAATTTCATCGACGGTTCTAAGCAATTCAGCAGTTTGTAATTCACCACTTCTTAACGCTGTCCATCTAGTTTTTAAAGCAGTTTTAAAAATAGGGTCTTCCATTAGTCTTGGCCACCAAAAGGGAACCATCCATGCATCTTGTTGTACGAAATTATTATAATTGATAACCCAATCATTAAAGGGGACTCTATCACCTGAATCATAACCAATATTCAAATCCCAAATAGGGCCCATTTTTAATTTTTCGCCTCTGTCTTTGTGCATATAAGTACTAAGCCGATAACCATCCACATTCCTACAAACTTCATTAATAATAAAAAAATCTACAAAACTAGCAATGTCGATATAGTCGGTATAAGTTCTAATAGCTGTACTAAAATCGTCTGTCAATAAAGCAGTTTCAAAATCGTTGATATACTTTTGAATATATGTTTTTTGAGCAGCGGTAATATCCTGTGCTTTTGGATATTCGTAGAGGAAATAAGTTTCTAAAAATTGATTGGCATGATAAGGCTGGTCATAAGGGGCAAAATTGACAAGATTTCGATTGATGTCGTATTTAGACCTAAAGCTAATATTTTCGGTATAGCGAGCATCATCGTTCCAATTAGATTCAAAGTAGGAGAGTGGACGATTAATATTTAAATCACCACCTGCTGTTTTATCAATTTTCAGAATATAACCACCTGTTATACTTTCTGCGTCAGTATCAGTTGGTTCTAATTTTTTAATATCAATTCTATTTTTATCCCGTTTTAATTTTTCCATAAACATGTAAATGCCTTGGTATTCGCCATTTATCTCTACTTCCACAAATTGGGAACGACTAGCATATTGCCCCATTTTACGAAATAATTGATAGCCAAAATGATGATACATCAAAGTTTTGTCAAAAATGACCCCTTGACCTTGATTGACTACATGCCCAATTAAGACCCAATCTTCTTCTTCTGGAAAATCGAAAAAAGAAACATTGATATCATTGCCATCCGCATCCCAAGTTTCTATACCGTAAGATTTTTTATTGGTCAGTCGAAAAGAGGTAGAGCCTCTAAATTCGATACCGATAGCTACTTTTTGGAGTTCGGTTTTATTGACAAAAATGGTCATTTCTGCGGGGATTTTGGGTTCATTTTCAATCCCTTGTCCTTTTGTATCAATCACAATATAAGGAATATCGCTATCTCCAATGGCTACAGCAAATGGGCCATCATCGCCAGACATCCCTGGGGTTACCCCCGAATCTGATTTACAAGCAATAAAAAATAGGAGGAATAAACCCGTGGTCAATTTCAGCAGGAGTTTCATACTAACAGTTTTAATAATTTCAGGTAATTTATCAATAGAGGTGGAAAGATAAGAAAAGGTAGGGAGAAAGGAAGTGTGAGTCCGATTTTAACAGTTTAATTGGAGGAGCGAAAGGGAGAGGAGTAGATGAGCTTTATAAGGTAATGAGGTCAAGTCAGTCAACGACCTATTTTCCTCATTATCTTATAAACTTCATAAAACTCATCACCTCACAAACCTCATTATCACTTTATTTATTTCTAGCAAAACGCAATTGCGATTTTAAAGTATTCAAAGAGCTTTCCCATTGGGCAACAGTGATGGCATCTGGATGTGCTTGACTAGCTTCTTCTGTCGCTGCACGTATTTGGGCAGCCCATTCTTCTAGTTTTTCATTAACTCTTTCTTCGGAAAAGACATCTGCTAGAAATTCTTGCTTTTTTTGGGCATATTCTTCATCATAACTTGCCCATCCACCTGTTAATTTATCGCAAGCTGCTGAGCGTTGTTTCGGGCCGAAAAAGCCAACATTAAATGGGGCACAATTATTACTGATGACGCCCCAAGGGTCACCTATTGGTGTAACGGGATTGACATTACTAATAATATTTTCAAAAGCATGGTCTAAATCCCAAGGAATGAGGTGCAGCTGACGATTGGTAGGGTCTTCGTACCAATAAAAATTATGGGGGGAACAACCGTCTCCACTACAATACCAATGAAAAGCACCATCATCGTTTCGGATGGTTCGGTCAACTACAGCGTAGGATATAATCTCATCGAGGTTCATCCATTTTTCAATAACGCCTTGTAGGTCATTATCATTAGCATTGGCTACTTCTTGGGCAAAGCCTCGAATCATTTCAGCGGTAGGGTTTTCATCCTCATTGGTCTTTAGATTTTCTATATAGTCTTGTTCGCTAAATGGATTCCCGTTGCTATTAAGCGGCCATATCTCCTTATACAAATTACCTGTTCCATCATCAAAATATTGTCTAGTAAAACGCCCATCAATTTGTAAAAAAAAGAAAAAAAGCCCCATCTATTCC
>JBGCFJ010000272.1:0-1957 GCA_045106885.1 Saprospiraceae bacterium | reverse complement strand
ACCTTCTGGTAAATTAAAAGTAGCACTTGATAGAATAAAAATATATTCGCCTGTTTGTTGGTCTACTAAATCAGAAGGAGATTCATAAAAAACGCTAAAAATTTTTCTTTGCTCTTCTTGCCCTTCCTTTGCTGCATTATAATCCTTTTTAAAACACATGTCCGTATAATTCACTTCATATTCCCAACCTATTAATCGAACATCTCCACAAGCATCCGTATCGCAGGTATAACTATCCCAGAATACTTCTGCGGTTTCTCCTGGTTGTAAAGGTGGCAAAGTAACTTGAAAAGCGCCTACATAACTATTATTTAGGCAATCATATTCCGCTGCTGGTGTGGTTTGATTTGTAGTTAAGTTAATACTTGCCCCGTTATTAATTCGGTAACTAATATTGTTTGGATTGATAGCAGAATATATATTGTTTGATGCTTGTATTATATCTATTTTTAATTGATTAGCAGGGCCTGTTCCATTATTTACAAGTGTTAGTTTTTGTACATCTGCCGTTCCGTCTACACAAGTATTAAAAGCAGGTGTAGCAGAAATAGCTACATTCGGTGCAAATAATTTAATCGTCGTATAAGGATATTTAATATTACTAGCTTCCGTCTGTCCGTCACAGCCCCAAAAAGCTTGTAAAGTAGATTGAACATTATTACAACCAGAAGCTATAATAGTCTGAGTAAGGGTAATGGATTCATTTTGTTCAAAATAAGCATCTCCATCTCCAACCATTGCAAAATCACTAGCATCAAAAGTAATTTCTGTTTTGGCTGCATTTAAAACCCCCTTGTCTGTTCCAGTCAATTCAAGATTACTATCATAGGTATCTTTTAAGACAAAAGTATTTAAAGAACCATATCCTCCGTTTACAATTGTCACTTCCCTAGTGAAGGTTTGCCCAACAAAAGCAGTAACCGATAATGGTTCAACTTTAGTAATGGTCAAAGCTGGATACAAAATGTTATACGGGTCTGTTTCGTCTGATGCTGAACCTCCCGTAAAATTCACATTGACGGTATTTCTAAAAATACCACCACCTGTATGAAATAAATAAGCAGCAAAATGAGCATCTACCTCCAAATCAAAGCTAATCGTACCATCAACTGGAATATTACTAAGACTGAAAGTGATGTTTTCTAAATTGCTCACATTTTGTTCCTGAACAATTCCTCCTACTGCATTACCAACACTTCCTGTTTGGTATTCGATGCCAGCAGGAAATCGCACATTTACACTTACATTACTTAATGCCGCAGTAGTTTCATTCGTAAAAGAAACCGTAAAAGTCTTTGTATTTTCACAAAGCATTATTTCCGCAGGTACCGAATTGTCAAAACTAATATTTTGAGCAGAAAGGAAAGGACTCAAAACGCTCATTAAAATCAAAGAAAAGCCAAATCGTTTAGTTGTTCTTAATTGTTCTAATAAAGCAATTTGCAAGTATCTAAAAAAATCGAGGGGATTATTAGCTGTTTTTGTAAAACTATAACTCATCGTTTTTTAATGGGTTTATGGAAATTAATAAATAAGTACAATTAAAGCATTCCTAAAGATGTGCCGTTATTATAATTCATTAATTATCAACACTTTACAATTAATTATTTTATATATTTTTTCTCATATTGAAATTAATTCCCAAAATGAGAACACGATTAATCAAAAAAGCTCACCAGCTCACTTAATGCTGAAATAACTCATCCAATAATCGAGTCCGAGTTTGTGCCGTATAAAAATCCAAACAACTTCCTTTGCCACTTCTCATGATGCTAGGAACAAGTACCATTCCCTGATTTTTCATCAAAATGATTTCTTTCTAATACACAATGTCCTAATTCGTGAAATACAATGAGTTCTTTACTCAACTCACTACTTCTTTTCCAGAATTTTTCATCTATTACTATTTGCCTTTCCCCTGTAGTCGCACATAATCCAATATAACCGTTCTGAATAG
>JBGCFJ010000271.1:0-5042 GCA_045106885.1 Saprospiraceae bacterium | reverse complement strand
GGGTAATTTGGCGACTTTTAAAGCTGTACGTCGTTAAAAATACTCGCCATAGCAAAGGCTATGTCTGCGTTTTTTGCCTAGTACAACTTCAAAATTCATCCAAATACAACCCGACACTATCATCTTGACGGACTACTTAGTATTCCATAATCAATCAACCAATTTGGCTCAGAAATATAAAGTCTATCATATTAATTGCGGCAAATGCAATAATTATCTACTTACTTACCATAAATACGGCGCAGGAAAAGGCATTTTACGCCTTTATTTAGCCAATATCGTTGCGCCTGAAAATTTCACCAACCTGCATCAATCAAGTACCCCAAACATCAAAGCAGTTCCCAATTTACAATGTTTAACTTGTCAAGAAGTACTTGGCGTTCCTGCTTTAAGCAAAAGTCAAAGATGGGTTTATCGGATGCGGCAAGGATTATTTCATCGGAAGCTAAAGAAGTAATTATATTAAAAAATAAATTAGCCGCTTCTATAAAAACTCGCAACTCGCAACCCGCAACTCGCATTATTTAGTAGCTATCCGTCATTACCGTAAATTTTATCTAAAAAAGTAAGGCTTTTTCCACCAAATTTATCATTTTAGCGTATTGTAAAAGTTAGGAGGCAAAAAGCAATGCTTTCAAACAATTTGGGCATCCCTTTAAAAGTTGTTATTTTCGTATTTTTGCTAGTAAAGCTTCTTAGAAAAGCGGCTTTATTAAAGGGTTTCCATTATTTTTACACTTGTTCACAAAAGCAGACCATCAACCAAGGAAGGAAGAAAAACTAAATTTACATTTCAAAAATTGCAACCTATTGATTATCAGTAATTTTAAATTTGTAGTTTTAAATTTTCAATTTCCCCAACGTATTTATTAATATGAAATTATTTCGACGTTTTATTTTCTTTTTAGCCTTCATTGCAGGCACTTACGGTCTAACTGCCCAAGATTTTCACAAATCCTTGTACAATATGATGCCTTTGGCAGTTAATCCTGCTTATACTGGAGATTTTGAAGGAACTTTCCGAATAAGTGGTATGTACAAAGACCAAACGAATAGTACTTATAAAACTCCTTCTCTTTCCATAGATGTACCTATCCTAATGGTAAGAAAAAGAGATTGGTTAAGTGTAGGCCTTTCTTTTGATAGTGATACTGCAGGAGAATTAAAATTTGGTACAACTCGTTCCTTAGTATCTGCTTCTTACCATTTATCATTAGATAAAAAAGGAAAAGATTATTTTATATTAGGCTATCAGTTTGGTAGTGACAATACCAAAATTAGAGATCAAAACGCTGCTATCTCTTTAGACGGCAATGATAATCTCATTACTAATTTAAACCCTGATAATTCGACCAGTAACGGTATTAATAATATCGGAATCATGTATCGGTCTCAATTAGATAAGAATACCCTATTGAATCTTGGTGCAGCTTATTTATACGTCATTCGACAAGAAAAAGAAGTCGCCTCTGGTGCTTCTGGCAATGTAGGAAAACGACCTCCTGAATTTGTAGTACATGGTTTAATTGATAGAAATATTGATAAAAATTTATCCATTCATCCATCTTTTATCATTAGAAACAGAGGTACAGAAGGAACAGAAGTAATGGTACAAGCAATGGCAGGTTATTTAATCAGACCTGATTTAGCCCTAAGGTTAAAAGGAGGAATTGGGTATGATTTAGACCAAGGTCCTGCGTTATTATTAGGTGCAGATTATGGCGAATGGAAATTTGGTTTGTCTTTTGAATTCCCAATATATGGTATTGCAGAAGCAACTGATTTTGGTGGATTTGAAATCTCTGCTAGAAAAATTATTAATGTTTACAAAAAACCAGCAGTAGAGCCAACTATTTGTTGTCCTGATTTATAAAGACGGCGCACGGTTCACGAAAGGAGTGTCGATACATTTTATACTAATCAATAGCCAAGCAACGTTTTAGATTTAGGCGCTTACGCAAAATTTAAAACCAACAAATTGTCGATATTTTAAAATGTCGATAACCGTTAATCTCAAATTCAACTTCAACCTCAGATTCCCGCCGAAGGTGGTTTAAAATTGAAAATTTAAAATTGAAAATTTGAAATTGAAAATTGAAAATTAAATTTTACTTAGTCCCTTTAGTTGGACAATCATCACCCAACGTTCATTATAATTCAAAAAATATGAGTCGTTTAATAGCATTTTTATTTCTTTTAGCTTTTAGCACTACTACCGCATTTGCACAACCACTCAATAAAGCAACTGCCGCAGTTAATTTAAAAACCGCCCAAGATCAAGCGGACAAACAAGATTATTATAGAGCTTTAGAATACTATAATAAGTATTTTGAAGAAACTAAGGATTATGATGTCTATCCTCAGATGGCACGGTTAAGCATGAAATTGAGGGATTATAAAAAGGCAGAGCGATATTATGGTCGTTATTTAAAAGATGGAGATTTAGAAGAAGACGAAGAAGACGCTAAAAAAGATGAAGATGAAGATTTAAATACTTTTGAATATGCTTTAAAGAAAGGAAGAGAGGCAGTGGGAAAAGGAAAAGCAGTTGTCAAAAAGAAGACTAAAGGAAAGGGTAAAAAGAAGAAGAAAAAAAGTAAAAAAGCAAAAATTAGAGCAAAGAAAAAAGCACAAGAGGCTAAGCAAGATGCAAGAAACGAGAAGGCTATAGCTAAAGGAAAAATGGTGGGTAAGAAAAAGCGAGAACGCAAGCCATTAACTCCTGAGCAAAAAGAAGACCGCTTTGAATATGGTCAAGCACTAAAAGCTACTGAAAAATTTGAAGAAGCCATTGCTCAATTTGAAAAATACATTGCTACGGGTACAGACCCAATTAAAAGAGAATTAGCACAGAATGAATTAGAAGGTGCGCAGTATGCAATGCAACAAGGCGTAACAAAAGAAGATGGAGAATCAGTGAATGGTTTAACCATCACCAACATCAAAAAATTAAATAGCAAAGAAGCAGAATACGGTCCTTTTTTATATAAAGACGAGTTGTATTATGCTAGTTTTGGAGATGTAAAAGAAATTATTTCTACAGATGGCGAGACCCCAATGGCTTACGCACAGATTTATAAAGCTTCAAAAAAAGGAGACGATTGGAGTAAAGGAGAAGCTTTAGAGACTAAAATTAATAGAGAAGATTTTCAGACTACGCATCCACATATCTCCCCAGACGGAGAAACCCTATATTTCACGCGTAGCTTAATGCGAGGCAATAAAGTAGAAATCAGTACTATTTATTATAGTGAGAAAAAAGGAAGTGAATGGGCTGGGCCGAATGAAGTAGTGATTGGTTTTGATGAATTAGACTTTAAAGCTTATCATCCTGCGGTAGGTGATTTATTTGGTAAAGAAGTATTATTTTTTGTATCAGATATGGATGGTGGTGAAGGTGGAAAAGATATTTATTATGCGACCAAAAAAGGAGATGGCGTTTATGGAGAACCTGTACCGTTAGCGTCTGTCAATACCCCAGGAGATGAAGTGACTCCTTTCTATAGAAATGGTGCGTTATATTTTAGTTCTAACGGTTTACCTGGTTTGGGTGGATTTGATATTTTCACCACTGTTTGGGATGGAACTAGATGGAGCAAGCCAGAAAATATGGGCATTGGTTATAATACACCATTAGATGAAAAATCTTTTTATTTAGACAATGAAGGTGCTAATGGATTTTTGACTTCTAACCGTTCTGGTAGAGGCTTTGTGGCAAGTTCTTCTTGTTTTGATATTTTCTCTATGGAAATTCCGCCAATTCAAGCCAACGTTTTAGCAACGGTATTTGATGGTAAAAAAGCATTAAGAGACGCAACCGTTGCTATCCTAGAAATGGAAGGGACAAATGGGGTGAATCCAAAAGAACAAAACAATAAAAAGGCAAATAATTTTGATTTTCCTTTACAATTGGAAAAAACCTACATGCTTATTGCTAGCAAAAAGGGATATACTAGAGACACGGTTACCGTGTCAACTTTAGATCTAAAAGAAAATAAAACTTATTCAGAGCGTTTTGTATTGGAAAAAAAGCCAGAACCAGCGCCAGAACCAGTAAAGCCACCAGAGCCAGAATATGAAGATATAGAAGTAGAAATCAATAAACCTATCCGATTATCCAATATTTATTATGACCTTGATGATGATAAAATTTTAGTCGATGCAGAAAAAGATTTAAGTGTTTTATTAGATTTAATGCAACGATACCCAGATATGGTGATTGAATTATCCTCTCATACAGATTATCAGGGAGGGAATGATTATAATGAAAAACTGTCTAAAAAAAGAGCAGATTCTGCTAAAAAATGGTTGACCGAAAGAGGCATAGAAGCAACTCGTATTCAATCCGTTGGATATGGTGAAAAAGTACCTGCAACGGTTGATTCCATCTCTATAGAAGGCAATCCAAAGTTACAAATAGGTTGGGTCTTAGATTTTAATTTAGTTAGTAAATTATCGCCTAAAACAACTAGAGATGCGGCACATCAAATTAACCGTAGAACAGAATTTAAAATTATTTCAGGACCAACCAATATTAAAATCAAGAAGTTGGAAAAGCGTTTGAAAAAAGTAGCGCCTAAGCCTAAGGTAATTAATAAAACTAGAAAGTCTAAAAAGAAGAGGTCTAAAAAAAGAAATGCCAACCCTCCTGGAGACACGCTACCTAAAATAGGTCCTAAAATGGTTTTTGAGCATGCAGAAGTAGATTTTGGCCTTATTAAAAAAGGAGAAAAGCGAGAGCATACTTTTGAATTTACCAATAAAGGCGACGAAGCTTTAGTCATTGAATTGATTAGTGCTTGCGATTGCACGACAACAGAATTTTCTACAGCACCTGTAGCACCTGGTGAAAAAGGAAGTATTAAAGCTATTTTTGATAGTGGTGCTATTGAAGGAACAAATAAAATAGATATTGATATTATTCTAGAAAATGAAAATCCTGAGACAGGGTATCAAATTGTAGAGCGCGTTTCTTACTTTTTTCAGTTAGAAGAATAGAAGTAAGACTATGCTTCGACAGTAGACAGTCAGCAGTGGCAGTA
>JBGCFJ010000270.1:0-2436 GCA_045106885.1 Saprospiraceae bacterium | reverse complement strand
TTTTCTACTTTGTTTTTTTGGCAGAGTTGGAATGAGCTAACAACATTTATCTAAAACTTGGTCCATTTCTTAAGTAATTGTATTGAATGCCAAAGGTGGAAATGCTACCATCCATTATCACTTAAATAGTTTTGATGAACTACGGCTCAATTTTTATGGCATCCGACAAACCTATTTTCCGCCAAGTAGTGAGAATGGTTTGTCCTTAAAGGCTAATAGCCTAAGTCTGGAATTTTCTAAAGGCTATAAGTTTAGAAATATCAAAAAAGCGACTACCTATTTTGGAATGGGCTTTTTCTGGGGTAAAGAAAAAATAGAAGATGACCTACTCCCAATTAACAACATATTTGGAGTTAGCACTTTCCATGAATCGGAATACGCACCTTTGAATTGGATGGCGCTGTTTGCTCGGCTTAAAATGCTTATTCCTTTGGGTCTTGCTAGAAGTAAAACATTTCGATTGACTTTTGGTAGTCGATTCTATTTCTAGTATCAAGTAAATTCAATCTACACTAAAATCAATACTTGATAGTAAGTCTCGTCACTTACTATCCTTCTCAACTAATGCCCTTTGGGTAATTTTTTAATCATGGTCTTTGGCCATCAAACATACTATTTATGAATCTTACACTACATTTAAAAGCGATGCTTTTATCTTTTGAATTCCTATTTACAGGAATCTCCTCCGTCATGGCTCAATGTAATTTTTCCAATCAAACGGAAAGGTTAGCATACGCTGCCATCAAAGATATTTATGAACAAAACCCCAAAGACTTTCTAAGTTTAGGTATGCGGAATTTTGTCAATGGGCAGTTTTGTGATATATGCGATGTCCCAGAAGTTTATTGCGAAAATGGTAAAGCGGTAGGGCTTTTCCTCATGGGTAAAAATTTAACCACTATTCCTCGGTCAATTGCTGCTTTTTCCGACCTACGATTTTTATTCTTAGATAATAATCAGTTATCCTGCTTACCCAAAGAAGTGGGACTTATCTGTTCTGGTACGGCTGCCGATTTAACTTTGGAAGGCAATCCAATCTTTAACACAACTGGCTTTTTTGATTTCTGTGCGAATCCTAGGGATATTTGCATCCATTCCAAACCATTCAATGCTTGTGATAATCTTGGATTTATCAATTATTTGGACACCCTTTATATTCTTGGTTTGGGTGAGCGGTATAATAAAGTAGAGATTATTGGTGCACCTACAAATTGGAAAATTTTCCCTGTTTGCGAGTACTGCGATGATTTTCAACTAATCAATGACTTACCCAATGGGAATTATACTTTGAAAATTAATGTTACCGATAAAAATGGGCAATCTTGTTATCGAGAGGAGAAAATCACCATCAATAACAATGGAAATCAATCGCCAATTACTCCTAATGATATAGGCGCAGTCAACTGTGATAATCTGGAATTTGAGGTAAGTCAAGGAGATATTTATATCAACGGATTAACTGCCGCCTATAATAAAGTAGAGTATATTGGTGCAAATACCAATTGGAAGGTAGTGTTAAAATGTGATGGCACTTGTTCAGAGAATACGCTAATTCCATCTTTAGCTGCTGGCACTTATACCATCAAAATTTTTCAAGCGGATGGTTTAGGTAATAATTGCTATCGGGAAAAAGTAATTACCATTGAGGATGTCGATATAACGCTGCCCACTAATGAATTTGGAGCTATTAATTGTGATAGTCTTGAGTTTGAAGTAAACTTTGATGGAGTTTACATTAATGGACTAACCGCAGTTTATAATAAAGTAGAGTATATCGGAGCAAATACGGATTGGAAAGTAATTACAGAATGTAATGGTGAGCTTAACTCTCCGATAGGGAGTTGTGCTAGTACTCGCTTAGTGCAAGGATTAAAGCCAGGCACTTATACCTTTAAGATTTTTCAAAGGGGCGAATTTGGTGAAAACTGCTATCAAGAAGAAAGCATTACCATTAGTACCAATGACCTACCCTACCCTTCTCAGCAAATTGGTTCACTTAATTGTAATAATCTAGTTTTTGACCGCTATAATAATCAAATCTCCATTGATGGATTAACTGCCACCTATAATAAGGTAGAATATATTGGTGCAGGTACTAATTGGAAAGTTAAGATTTTATGTGATGATAATCCTGACTCTCCGATAGGGAGTTGCACAACACAAGAATATAGCCCTGATTTACCTCCAGGTAATTACACCATAAAGGTTAATCAAAAAGGAAGTGATGGGGGGTATTGCTATCAAGAAGGTACGGTCATCGTTTCTGGTAGCGATAGCCGAAATAGTAATAATCAGATAGCAGTAGACCTCTATCCCAATCCTGCTAGAAATCATATTCAATTTAACGGCTCTGTTTTTCGAGGTAAAAGGGGGCAGTTACTCATTTATAATATGTTAGGTCATTTGGTGAAACGAGTTCCTGAAATGAGTTTTGAG